>NZ_JAVWNC010000015.1:0-44279 GCF_036637135.1 Anaerorhabdus sp.
TACTGCAACCTGATAAAACAGTTATAAGAAGCATTACTACAAATAATAGTTTCATAAAGACCTCCATTCATCATCCTAACAATACTAAGATTTATTTTTTAAGCCAATTAATTATTTTGTATTAGATATATCTTATTTATACTATTAATAAATATCAATCAAACTAAAAAGTAAAAATCATCTATTATGTAAATGGATGATTTTTTTAGGATGTTACGATAACTAAGAAAACTTATTGAACAATTTGATAAAATAATATTATTCTTGATTTATTTGTGATTATAGAAAATTTATAAATAGTGTAACTGCAACAATTCCAATAATCATAAATGTCCAAATACTACTTATAATTGTGGATATCAAATTTAATATATTTCTACTTTCTTTATTCTTTACACAAGAAAATGAAAGAATTAATCCTACTAGTACAAATACAATATTGAGTCCTGCCCATATAGTTCGTACCTCATCTATTAAATGAACTCCAAGTAAATTTGGAATAAAAGTTAAGAGGGGTAAAAGGCAAATTATAAGTGCTGTTTGACTTACTCCTATGTACTTTGTATTTTTCATCATCTCATCTCCTTTCTTCCAAATTTTTTCATTGATAAAGTAAGCATGAATAGAAATAACAGAATTGCACATGGCAAGAATGGAAATAATTGGAACACACCTGTTGGATCTGAAGTTGTGAATGCATTTAGAGAGCATGATACTAAGTACCCACTATAGCAATAAGGATACGCTATCCAAAACGGTGTATTCGCCACTAAGACACCTGGTATAACGAGAAATAGATTTAACCCAACTGATAGTAGCGCTTTTTCAAAAATAACTGTAATTGCCCACATGGTTGCGATACAAGGTAACATAGTGAGAAATAAACCTACACACCATTTAATTAAATACATAATGGGTAATACCTCAGTTATACCTGCACTTGTCGTAGCAAGAACACCCGCAACCACAAAGACCGCTAAGAACACAATGATTTCCATAAATAAATAAAAAACAAGAACACAAAATTTAGCAAGCGATAGCATCGTACGATTAACTGGTAACGCAAGCATTTTTAAAATACCATTATTTCCAGTCTCACGCCCTGCAATCATGACACAAACTACAATCATACTAAAAGGTAATAAATAATAACTATAAACCAAAGCACTTTGAATGAACATAGCTGCCCAAGCATTCGTATATTCTGGTGTCAAATAACGACTCAAATTCGCTACTCCTGATATCACAACCAATAATGGTGCAATGAAAATTAACGGAATTATCATTGAACGTTTTACTTTAGTGAATTCAATTTTAACTAATTCTATGAAGTTCATATACCTACCTCCTATTCATAACGAACATTCTTTGATGCATATAGTCCAGCAAAAAGAAAAACAAGGGATTCAACAATTGAAACAATGACTATCATGGTGTCAGGAATCGCAGACATGGCGACAGCTGGTTTTAACATAACCACAAAGGGATTTATCATCAACAATTCAATGTTTGTGGTAGCCATAGCCATACCACTTAAAAACCCAGCAACTCCTATACCCAATGTAACCCACATATTTTCAAAACGAGATGATATAAAAAGCATAAATGATAGAACAGGCATTGACGTTATGAATGAATATAGTGCAAAACCACACAATACATTCAATTCAAATGCTCCTGTGGGTAACTCAGTAATACCAATTTGAATAAGTGCTAAATTTTGAATACATATTGCAATAAAGAATGTAACAACAAGAATCATGAACTTACAGAAATACATCGAAGGTACACTAATTGGAAGCATATGCATCTTTTTAATTGCATTACCTTTGAATTCCATGTTGTAAATCATACAAGTTGCGACAATGATACCAAACATATTTAAAACCATGATCATTCCATACAATTGTGTTAACAAAACATCCATGGGTGGTATTGGCAAATTAAGTAATGTCTGTTTTCTTACAATAAAATTAACAAAAGCATAAGCCGCTCCTAATATTCCAACCAATAGTAATACAGGAATAATACCCACTCTTTTTTCTTTACTTATTTCAATGAAGATATTCTTCATAATTTTGCCCTTTGTTTTCTATCTGTATTATCTTTTTCAATCATCGATAGAAACAAGTTCTCTAAGTTATCAATAGGAAATCCATTTTCTAATGCTTTTTTAAGTAAATCATTTAAGCTCCCTTCAAATAACATACTGCCATGATTTAGTATACCTATATCATCTGCAATAAGTTCTATCTCTGATAACATATGGGAAGAAATTAAAATGGTACAATCATATAACTTTGGCAATGATTTTATTAAATTACGTATTTCATGAATTCCCGATGGATCTAGTCCATTAGTTGGTTCATCGAGAATAAGAATAGGCGGTTTTCCCAATAACGCACCAGCCAATCCTAAACGTTGTTTCATACCCAATGAATACTTTTTAACAAGTCGATTACCAAATTCAGCTAATCCAACCATTTCTAAAGCATCTTCAACAACTGATTTAGGTAATCCCAATATTTTCCTTATAATCTCCAAATTTTCTGAACCTGTTAAATTTGCATAAAATGAAGGTGATTCAATAAATGATCCGACTTCCTTTAAAATTTGTATTCTTTCTTGAGGAAATTGTTTTCCATCAATGACAAAACTCCCTTTACTTGGTTCAGTCAATCCCAACAACATTTTCATCGTTGTGGATTTCCCTGCTCCATTTGGTCCCAAAAAACCATAGATACTTCCTTTCTTTATGTGCAACGAAACCTTGTTAACGGCAATAAATTTTTTGTAACGTTTTGTTAGATGTTCTGTTTGGATAATGTAGTTCATACATCTACCTCCTTTGTTAATTCCATATTAATCGACCAACCTTACTGCAACATTCTTGTAACCTTACATCTTCCTTACATTGACTATAGAAACAAGGAATTTAAAAAAACCTGCGTTATAATAGGATTAACACAGGGGGATTCACTATGAATATCGATTATCTCAAGAACAAACGAATATTACTTGTAGACGATGAAGTAACACTTTTAGATATGATTCTATCTATCCTCAAAGACGATGGTTTTAAAAATTTAGCAATCGCTCATACCGTAGAAGAAGCTCTACTTGTGGCGGATAAGTTTCATCCAGAAATAGCTATATTGGATGTTATGTTACCTGATGGCAATGGGTTTGATTTAATGAATCTTCTTAGAGAAAATGATAACTATCCTATTTTATTCTTGACCGCAAAAGGCGAAGATGACGATAGACTTAAAGGATTGGGACTAGGTGCTGATGATTATATTGTCAAACCCTTTTTGCCTAAAGAACTTACTTTCCGTATCATCGCAATTTTAAGAAGAACTTATAAGATGGATAATCCACTCGTTCAGCTATCACATAGTCAAATTGATTTCGCTCGTGCCGAAGTTATAAAAAACGACAATCATTTACCACTAACCGCTAAGGAACATGAATTGTTAACTATTCTCTATCGAAATGCTGGTCGCATTGTAACAATTGATGCTTTGTGTGAAGCTGCTTGGGGTGATAATCCTTTTGGATATGAGAATTCACTCATGGCTCATATCCGACGTATTCGAGAAAAAATTGAATTAGACCCTTCTCATCCACAATCACTTGTGACCATTAAAGGTCTTGGCTATAAATTAATTGTGGAGGTTCAATAAATGAAAAGCATACTAAAATTAACTCGTCGTTTTGTGAGCATCATGATTACAAGTATTCTTCTACTTGTCTTATTGAATTTTCTTATTCTCGCTCTATTTGTAAACAAACCATCTCCTTATGGAAGTCCTTGGAATACGGCTATTGAAGTTGCGAATGATTTAAAAATAGAGAATCATTATTATTCCTTATCTGATGATCTATTAAATAAATTACATAAGCTGAATATTTGGGCTATGCTTATTGAAAATGATACTCAGGAAGTTATTTGGAGTACCGACAATTTGCCACTAAATATTCCAAAACAATATTCGCTAAGTGATATTTCTAATCTTACTCGTGGTTATATTAAAGATTACCCAACATTTACAGCTAATGCTGAAAATGGCTTATTGGTTTTGGGTTACCCTAAAGATAGTTTTTGGAAACACACTCGAGCTACATGGGATTATCAACTAATCGCAAACTCACCTATCATTGTACTTGGTATCTTGGGTGCAAACCTTGTTCTTGTCCTTCTTATTTATCTTGTTGTCAATGCTCGACTTCTTCGTTCGATTAAACCTATCGCTAATGGCATTCAATACCTACCTACAGGAATGCCTGTTCATATTAATGAAAATGGTCTTCTTTGTGATCTTGCAAAGAATATCAACGCATCTTCGACCACCATACAAGTACAAAAAGAAGAGTTAAAAAAGAAAGACACAGCAAGAGCAAATTGGATTGCAGGTGTCTCTCATGATATTAGAACTCCTTTGTCAATGGTTATGGGGTATGCGGGTCAATTAGCAGAATCACAAACGATAACAGAAGATGAACGAAATAAAGCACTGATCATTGTTAAACAAAGTGAAAGAATGAAAAATCTAATTCAGGACCTTAATTTGGCATCAAAACTTGAATATAACATGCAACCCATTCATCTTGCTACTGAGAATTGTGTAGTAGTTCTACGACAAATCGTAGTAGATTTTATGAACACGAACCTACCAAATGAATATCAAGTAAAATGGTTAACTGATGAATCCCTTATATCTCCAGTCAACATTGATAAAGATTTAGTAAAGCGTGCAGTTATTAATATTATGCAAAACTGCGTTTTGCATAATGACACTGGATGTACTATTTATGTTTCCATCAAAAATGAAAAAAATGAATGTATTATCACAATTGAAGATGATGGCATTGGTGTTACTAATGAAAAAATATTAGATTTAAATTCTATTCAACATTATATGGTTTGTGATAGCAACACTATCGAACAACGTCATGGATTAGGCTTATTAATCGTTAAACAAATTATGAATGCCCATCTTGGTAATATCACCATTAATCATAGTTCCTATGGAGGATTCAAAGTTGTGTTATCCCTTCTATTACTATAAATTAAACAAAGAGTTGAGTGTTCTTCATTTTACCAATTTAACTTAATAATCTACGCTTTGAATAATTCATCTTGACAAAAGGTTAGGATATTAATATCCTTTAGTTAGTTACTTGGTTGTGCGTTAAGTGCTAGTGCTTGGGAAGCATTGGACGAAAAGGAAACTTGCGGTACAACTATAGTCCCACATCTGTGAACTGAGTCTTCTTACTCACACATTGTGGAGGAAGGAGACTTTTTATGTTCAAAAAATCAGCTCAAAATCTAAAATCAATTAAGTATCTTGCTATTATGGCAGTTTTCATCGCCCTTAAGGTTATTATGGCGGGTGTTTTCATTCCCGTAGGGGAAAATCTGAGAATTTCATTTTCGTTTCTTATCATCGCTGTAGAGGCTTGTATCATTGGACCTATCCCTGGTCTTGTGAGTGGTTTCATCACTGATTTGATTGGCTTTATGTTATTTCCATTTGGTGCTTTTTTCCCAGGATATATTTTAAGTGCCATGCTAAACTGCTTTATCTATGCAGTCTTCTTATATGACACTCGTATTTCAATCACAAAATTATTTCTATCCAAAACCATCGTATCTTATTTCTGTAATGTACTACTTGGCTCATTATGGAGTTCAATGTTGTACTCAAAAGGATTTATTTTCTATGCCACTGCCAG
The DNA here is from genome assembly GCF_036637135.1 of Anaerorhabdus sp. GTDB lineage: Bacteria > Bacillota_I > Bacilli_A > Erysipelotrichales > Erysipelotrichaceae > Anaerorhabdus. The sequence continues at coordinate 5,743 of NZ_JAVWNC010000015.1, forward strand.
TGTAGTAAAAAATACGATACTACTTCCAATTGAAGTAATACTTTTAGTTATTGTATTCAAACTATTACTACCTTACCTACAAAAAAAGAACCTTGTACCTGTACAAGATTCTAAAATGCCACTTATTTAATTCCACCAATACGAATTGAATCATCTAGCATTGTAATAACGGCACTATACTCTTCATAAATGCTTTCTTTGTTTTCTAAACCATCGGTAATTTCTTCAAATAGAATTACTTTTGTTGGATTTGATTCACTATATATTAAGTCAGCTTTTGGTTGACTTTTTTCTATTGTTACAACACCATCTACAACTGTCTTTTGAACATAAATACTTCCAATCATTCCTATGCTTGCATCCAAATCATCTTCATCTGTAATTAGGTTACCTAAAGAGTAATAAACAATTGTATCATCAATCCATTCAATCGGTTGAATACTTCCTGTACCTGTCCCTACGATCACATCAGCACCAGAATCAGCTAATAACTTCGCAACACGATGTTGTTCATTTGTTACTTCGAATGAATCTACATCTTGCCAATCAAGATACACTAACACGATATCCACTTGGCTTCTTAATTTTGTAATATCTTCCATCGCTTTTTGATCATTATATATGTCTAAAACAAATGGTTTCGTTATTGCATATTCCGTAACATTTTCCGGCATAGTATAAGATAGTAATCCAAATGTTATTCCATTCTTATCATAAATATTAGTCGTTGCTTGATCACTTGAACGACTACCAGAAACATACAATGTTTGATTGTTCCAATAAGTATGTGAATCCAATAATTGTGTTTCACCTAACGCTAATTGATCCGCTGATGCAATTGACACCATTGAATAACCAATACTTGTTAATGTATCCACAAATGTTGTCGGAACACCTTCGCCTTTGTAATCTTTCACAACTGAATCATCAAGTTGAAATATAGCTACATCATTATTACTTACTGCAGGTTCAATGTTTTCAATTAAAGGATAGAAATCTTGTACTCCATCAATTGTATATTCAGCTATGATTTCATCATCTATGTTTATTTTTCCACTAAAGAATACACTTGCACTGTAATTACTTACAACCGGTGGTTTTGTTTTCTCAATAACTTCTTCTTTTTGTTTTTGATTAAATGTATTAATCAATATTAACAAAACAACACTAACGGCGATAATGCAAAATACAATTGTTAAAACAAGTGCAACAATTTCTTTTTCTAACTTTTTATTTTTCATAATATCACCCCAATTTCATTATACACAATTTAACCTTGTTTTTCCTTAATTCTTCTTTTCAAATCTTCAACGATATGAGCACAATCCCCCTCATACCCCGTATCGCCCAGTTGAATATTGGGTTTTGTTTTACCATGGAAATCACTTCCAACAGTCATGCATAAATTCTTTTCTTCACATAAAGCTTTATAGAACCTTGCATCTTCTTGATTATGATAGGAACAATATGCTTCAAATCCATCTATATTCGATTCTATCAGTGCATCAATAAGTATTTTTTCTCTACCTATTGTTACTTTAGGATGCGCACAAATCGCAACACCTTTAAGTCGATGTATCATCGCTATGATATCACGATAATCCGGTAACATCATTTCAACATATCCCCACTTACCAATCGCAAGATGATCCCAATAAAAATTCGCTATAGGACTCTTACTTTTCTCACCTGTTTGATAAATTTCCAATTCAGGATGTTGTACATCTTCAAGAAGGACTTGCTCTATTTCAACATTGGTATAAGGATATCCCCCATGAGTTAATGCTTGAATTTTATTAACATCTAATTTACATTGAAATCGCTCTTCGATTAATTTTAATCTTATTTCTGCAATACGATCTAATTCTTTAACATATGCTTGTTTCAAATCATGGATTTCTTGATTATTAAGATCCATTCCATAGGCTGTTAAGTGAATGATTGCATCCAAGCAGAAACAATCAATTTCAATGCCTGATATAATTTCTATTTCATTTTGTTTTTGAGCTTCCAATGATCCTTCATATGTATTATGATCACATATCGCTAAAACATCAATTTGAGCTTTATTCGCTCTTTGTAAAATATCTTCTACGCTTTGAGTACTATCAAAGCTATAAAAAGAATGACAATGCAAATCACATTTCATGAGTATCACCACCGTGTTAATTATAACATATTCATGATACAATTGGGTGGGTGATACAATGAGTAACTATAGTAAAATAAAGCATGATTTATTCAATCAAAAACTAATTGTTGTGAGCAAAAAAAGAAGCATTGAACAAATACAAAGCTATTATGACCTTGGTGAACGTAGTTTTGGTGAAAATCGCTACGATGAACTTATCGATAAGGCTAAGGCTTTACCAAAAGATATCGAATGGCATTTTATTGGGCATCTACAACGTAATAAGGTGAAATATGTTCTACCCTATGTAAGTCTTATTCAATCAGTTGAAAGTATGGAACTTGTTCAAATAATTGATAAAGAAGCAAAGAAATTAAATCGTATTATACCTATACTGATTCAATTTAACTTTGCAAAAGAGGATACAAAAAGTGGATTACCTCATAACGAAGCAATCCCATTTATTACTGAATGTTTAAATTATTCCCATGTTCAAGTGAAAGGTATCATGTGTATGGGTCCACACACTGAGGATATTAGTGCAATTGAACATGTATTTGAAGAAGCTCATCAATGCTTCCTTGAACTTCAAAATCATTTTGGTAGAGATATCATTACTGAATGTTCAATGGGTATGAGTGATGATTACAACCTTGCCATTCAGCATGGTTCTACCATGGTGAGAATTGGTTCTATCCTATTTAACGAAAAGTAGATTATTCTACTTTTTTTATTTGAAGAAGCTCCATCCACAAAATACGTAAAATAAATAAATGACAAATCCTTGAATACCCACAACATCAAATGCATATTTAAGTTGAGGCAACACAATATAACCTAGATCCCAAAAAATAAAGAAAATGAAAAAGAAGGCAACAATAAACTTTTGTATCCACCCATTACTTCTCTTACCATAGTGAAGACTAACTCCAAACGCAAAACAAGTCGCTGCAATTAAAACTATAATTACTTCTCTTGGTACATAAGCGTTTAAAAATCTAACTAATAATCCACCTACAATCATGATACAAAGTGGATATCCAACATTCTTCCAAAAATTATTCATACTATCACCCCTTGAATACCTCATTAGTTTACATGATTCTTCTCATTTTATCTAGACTATTCTTGATTTTGATGGGTTCTACTTCTATACTTATAGATAAGATAGAAGAGGTATGAATATGACATTTACTAGAAAAGTTGCAGATTTAGTTCCTATTGAAGATACAGTATTTGCCGTTGTAGACTTGGCGAACAAAGAGGCACAACGCATTGGACCAGAGAATGTAGTTAACGCTACCATTGGCGCATTATATGATGAAAAAGGCGAATTAGTTGCCTATAAAAGTGTATTCGATCATTACAATCTAATTTCAAATAAAATAAAAGCTAAATATGCTGCAAGTTTTGTAGGTAATGATTCTTATCGTAACCAAGTATATCAATGGGTAACACAAGGTGCAGATATCCATTTAGCACACCGTGTTATCGCTACTCCTGGTGGAAGTGGTGCTGTTAGTATGACTTTCTCAAATATACTAGATGCAAACGAAACAGTCATTCTACCTCATATTGCTTGGGGTAGTTATAAATTAATGGCTACTCAAAATAATTTTGATGTCAAAACATATTCATTATTTGAAGGCGATCATTTCAATTTAGACTCATTCAAATTTGTATGTAGCGAAGTATTAAATAAACAAAAGAAGTTATTAGTCGTAATTAATGATCCTTGTCATAATCCAACTGGATATTCTATGACAAGAAAGGAATGGGACGAAGTAATTTCTTTCCTAAATAAATGTTCTGAAATAGGCCCTGTTGTCTTAATTGATGATATTGCCTATATTGATTATGCTTATGATATCCCTCAATCACGAAAAGTTATGGAAGCTTTTAATCATATTTCTGATAATGTACTTATCAGCGTTGCATTTAGCTCTTCTAAGACTTGTACATCTTATGGATTACGTTGTGGTGCGGCGGTACTATTAGCGAAGAAAGAAGAAAGTGTTCGTGAAGTTGAAATTGTATTTGAAAAACATGCAAGAGCTGTTTGGAGTAATATACCAAATGCAGCAATGGACAACTTTACTTGGGTAACTACGGATAACTATTTTAATTTCTTATCAGAGAAACAAGACTACATTGATTTACTTAAAGAAAGAAGTTCAATCTTCATGGAAGAAGCAAGCAAAGTTGGTTTAGATGTTTATCCATATAAAGAAGGATTCTTCATTACAGTAAAATGTAAAGACAACAAACAACGTGACGCATTACATGAACAACTCATCAAGCATCACATCTTTACAGTAAAAGTAAATCTTGGTATTCGTGTTGCGATATGTTCGTGCTCAATTGAAAAAACAAAAGGACTTGCAACGGCGATAAAAATGTTAATTGATTAAGAAAAGAAGGACGATGAGAAACTCATCGCCCTTTTATTGTGATTGCATTACTCCATGCAATACATCCATTTTCATCAACACATTCAACACGTCCATAAACTTCGTGTCCTCTGAGTTTGTAGTTTGCTTTCTCAAGTAATTCACCAGGTAGTGCCCTTACAGTTAGACCATCTCCCACACGATTACCTACTATAAAACGTATTTCCTTAACCTTTGAACAAGTGATATATAAGGCATCCTCATCAATTCCAAAATCAATAATAGTTGGACCTGATGATGAATAAAAGTTACCATCTAATAAGCTTTGCACAATCGATTCGTGTGTTAATTGTGGTGCTTGCACCATAACATATCCTCCTCCTGAATCTGGAAGACGTGGGTTATTGTGATTGTCATCCGTCGCAACACACGGCATCATCATTCCTCTTCTTAAAAGAATATCCCAATGCAATGTGTCATATCCTGTATTGCTTTCTAATTCAGTTCCATAGTTAAAGATTTCTAAAGCCCAACAATTTTGTGTGTTTATAAAATCATCTTGATCAACTCTTGACCAAACAGGATGATTCATCATCACAAACATACCATAAGAGCGCAATTGGTCGCACATTTCTTGCGCAACTTCTTGCCCTTTCCACTCACCCAAATACTTTCTTGGAGTTAATCGTGTTCCACTTTCTAAGTTCTTTAATTTATTTAGTTGCATTTCTTTTGTTCCAAGAAAACCATTCATATGGTGGCACTTAATTGAATAGGAATTGTCACTTGTTTTTAGATATGCGGATAGTTCAATACCAGGTAACGTAATAAAGTTTTCATCATCTAATTCTTCTCGATGATCAAAGTATGCATCGTGATCCGTTAAACTTATAAATTGATAACCAAGATTTTGATACAATTCCTTTGATTGAATTGGATCTAATTTTCCATCAGATAATGTTGTGTGTGAATGAAGATTTCCCTTATACCATTCACCATTGCCTTTAAATATACTTTTTTTCATGATTATTCTCTCTCAGATTTATTCAATAAATCATATTATAATATCTTAAATAATTCCTTTAAATTCAAGATTTTGTAATCCGCTAAATGATTACTATCTTTCATTTCTTGATTTCGTTGAATCCAAACAGTATGCATATTGCATTTTTTTGCAGGTTCAATATCATTATCAATGCGATCTCCAATCATTATCGCTTGTTGAGGGCTACACCCTGAACGACTTAATGCTAATTCAAATATTCTTAAATCCGGTTTTTCAATACCTTCTTCGGCAGATGAAACAATCACATCAAAATAATGAAGGATTCCTTGACGCTCTAATCGCTTTGATAAGCCTAACAATTGATTCGCAATGATACCCAATTTATATTTGTTTTTCAAATAATCCAATACTTCAATCGTATCTTTGTAAAGTTCTTCTCGATCACTTACCCAGGGTTTTCTTGCTAGTTGATAATACTCACAAGCACCACGATATCCTGGTTTACCATCAAGTAATAATTCTTCTATCTTTTCATAGAAAGTATCAAAAGAAATATTTGTTCCCTCAATTGTATTTTTGATTTGCATATGAAATGCATTGATCTCATCTACCAAAGTAGAGCCCACATCGAAGAATATCCATTCAATATTATCATTCATATTTATTTAACGTTTTTTAAACATGATTTGATAGTTTTGATGAGATTATCGCAGTCTTTCTTTTCAACCCAATAATGCGTTACAATACGAAACTGTTGATCACAACTTGGGTTAATTAGAATTTTATTTTTATTGCATAAATCCATAAATTTCTTTTCACTAAATTTCTTCTTATCAAATTTAAAGAAAACCATATTGATTTGAACATTTTCTACATTCACTTCAATTCCATCAAGTTTTGCAAGTTCAGTTGCAATATATTTTGCATGATCATGATCTTCTTTTAGTCGTTTTGTCATCTTCTTTAGTGCTACAAGTCCACATGCTGCCATCATACCTGCTTGGCGAGTTCCTCCCCCAATCATTTTTCTATGACGTCTTGCTGTTTCAATAAATTCTTTGCTTCCAACGATCATTGACCCATAAGGTGCAGATAATCCTTTTGATAAACAAAAAGTTACACTATCCGTATATTTTGCAATCTCCTTCACATCACATTTTAATGCTGTTGCCGCATTAAAAACACGGGCACCATCAAGATGTAGTTTTAAATTGTATTTCTTTGCCATTTCATAGTTCGCTTTCATGATATCAAGTGGAATAACTAACCCATTTGATAATGCATTTTCCATACTAACTAATGTTGTTTTTGGCTCATGAATATCATCCGCACGAATACTCTTTTCAATATCTTCAGGATAGATAAAATCATTCTCATGACAAATCACTCTTGGCATAACTTGGCATATTTGTGCGATACCTGCTTGTTCATGTGTAATGATGTGGTTATTGTAACCTGTAATAATTTCTTCACCACGATTTGTGTGTGACCAAATAGAAAGTAAATTGCCCATGGTTCCACTACTTACAAATAACCCTGCTTCCTTACCTAACATCTTCGCTGCTAATGCTTCAAGTTCAATAACAGTTGGATCATCCCCATAAACATCATCTCCAACTTTTGCATTCATCATTGCATTTCTCATTTCTTGAGTTGGAAATGTAACGGTGTCACTTCTGAAATCCATAAATTTCATTCCATTTTTTTCTTTACGCATAAGATTTCTCCTTTTCCTATCATTATAAAAGACAATCCATAGATTGTCTTTAGTTAATTTGCGTAATTACCTTTGTTTCTCGTGTTTTTTGTACATCAATACATCGTTGATTACTAGAACCCTTGAATTTAAGCTCCAATGATTTTAAACCATTCATAAACTTACCATCAACCAATACATCAATCAGTTCTATGAATTGGTGAATTGAATCATCACTAGAATCCAATAATTCTTCCCAAGTATATCCTGAGTAACACCAAACATCCAAACCAAGTAACTTTGCATAGCGAGCTATTTCTATACATTGTTTAGCTTGTAACATAGGTTCACCACCAGAAAATGTAATCCCTGTATGATAATCATATTCTTTTATTTCTTTGCATAACAAATCAATGTCAACTTCTTGCCCCTCATTAAAATCATGTGATTGCGGGTTATGGCAACCTGGGCAATGATGAGGACAACCTTGTGTCCATACAACTAGCCTAAGTCCTGGACCATCAACGATACTATCTGTTTGTAAAGAAGATGCTAGTCTAATTTTTGCCATGCTTAACGCGGTCTCTTACTTCCGCAAGTTTAGCATTATTGAAACGATCTAATGTACCTACTAAGTAACCTGTAATACGACGAATTCTTTCAAATGGAATTTCTTCTTCTTTGCGATGACATTGAGGACATTCATCATTAATAATGCCATTATATCCACACACTGGATCACGATCCAATGGATGATTAATTGCACCATACCCAATGTTTGCATCTCTCATAATACGTACAATCTTTTCGAATGCTTCTAAATTATTTGCCATATCACCATCAACTTCAACATAAGAAATATGTCCACCATTTGTATACTCATGGTAAGGAGCCTCTATTTCAAGTTTACGTTTGATATTGATTGGATAATAAACTGGCACATGGAATGAATTTGTATAGTAATCTCTTTCTGTTACATTCGGAATAGGTCCATAAACTTCATTATCAATCTTGATGAATCTACCTGATAATCCTTCTGCAGGTGTTGCGATAAGAGAAAAGTTAAGCCCTGTTTCTTTACTATATTCATCACATAAGTCACGCATTCTTTTTACAATACTTAAACCAAGTTGTTGTGATTCTTCACTTTCACCATGGTGTTTACCTGTTAAGGCAACTAAACATTCTGCAAGTCCAATAAATCCAATTGTAAGTGTTCCTTGTTTTAATACAGAAGCAACTGAATCTTCCATATCCAATTTTTCTGAACCCTTCCAATTGCCTTGAGCCATCAAGAATGGGAAGTTCTTTACTTTCTTTTGACATTGAACTTTATAACGTTCTATCAATTGACCTTTAATTAGTTCCATTTTTGAATCAAGTTCTTCAAAGAAGCCATTCATATCATCTTTGCCTAAACCATGCTTAATACCTAAACGAGGTAAGTTGATTGAAGTAAAACTTAAGTTACCTCTACCTACAACAACTTCATCTTCTGGACAAGCACTATTTCCAATTACACGTGTTCTACAACCCATATAAGCTATTTCAGTTTCAGGTCTACCTTCTTTGTAATATTGTTTATTAAATGGTGCATCAATGAATGCAAAGTTTGGAAACATTCTCTTTGATGAACAACGAATAGCTAATTTGAATAAATCATAGTTTACATCTTCAGGATTATAGTTATTTCCTTCTTTTACTTTAAAGATAAGAATTGGGAAAATTGGTGTTTCATGATTACCAAGTCCACTTTCCATCGCTAGTAGTAAATTACGAGAAACCATTCTTCCCGATTCACTTGTACAAGTTCCAAAGTTGATTGAACTAAATGGTACTTGTGCTCCTGCACGAGAATGCATTGTATTCAAGTTATGAATTAAACCTTCCATTGCTTGATATGTTTCTCTTTCTGTTCTTTGCATTACTTTTTCGAATATTTTTTCTGTATTTTCTACACATACTAAATCAGTACATGTCTCAATTGCCTCATTAATCGTTTTTAACTCTTCTTCTGTGTAGTGATTCGTAAAATCTTGATAATCCACTAACACATGATGATAATTCTTTTTGAATGAACAAAGAACACCCATTGATAAATAATAATCAAACAAAGGAATTGCTTGTCCACCATGTTGGTCATTTTGGTTTGATTGAATCGCAATCGCTGTTAATGACGCATAAGATCCAATACTTTTTGGTTCTCTTAAAAAACCATGACCTGTGTTAAATCCATCTTTAAATAGTTGATCCAAATTAATTTGAAGACAAGTAGTTGTACCCATTGGATAAAAGTCCATATCATGAATATGGATATCTCCAAAATCATGAGCATCTCCATAACGTTTATCTAAACAATATGCTCCTGTATAAGCTTTTGATAAAGTACTACCGTACTTCAACATTAACCCCATTGCAGTATCACCGTTGATATTTGCGTTTTCTCTTTTTTCATCTACTTCGCTTGCTTCTTTGATTCCAAAATTTTCCAATGTTTTCATTAACTTGTGTTCTTTTGATGAGAAACACTCACGAGCTAATGTTCTTTTTTGACGATATTGTTTGAATCTTTTATATTCAGCTACAAATTGATTTTCAACATATGATTCTTCTACAATATCTTGAATTCTTTCAATCTCAATTTTGTTTACATTTAATTCTTTGATTTTTTCCATGACACTAATGCAAATCTTATCCACATCAGTTTGAATATTATCTTGATTAATAAATGCTTTCTCAATTGCTTTTTCAATTTTCTCACGATTAAATTGAACGATTCTACCATCGCGCTTAATTACTTCAATATTTTCCATGTGTTATGCTCCCTTTTCTAATGGTAGAGAAACCTAGTTGCTTTTACAGTATTTCGACTTGAGTTCATCCTACTTTTCACCTTCCCGTAATAAATACAGTGGTTATTGAATTTCGTCCCTTTCACGGCTGCTAGGTCAGTTCTAGATTTACACTAGATTCCTGTCTCTATTCTATTTTAGTTAAAACTATCAACAAGATTAAATGTGAAGTTATCTCCATCTTTAATCATTGTTTCATCTATACCCATGCACATACCTTGAGCTTTACATGATTCGTTGTTATCAGATTCATATAACCACCAAGGTCCTGCTTCTTGTGATCCTTGCTCAACACCACATAACGATACGATAAAACGACCATATGAACTATCTTCTGTTACCATTTGAACATCTTTTGCTTCAGCTAAAGCATCTCCTAAAGTTTCTGCATCAGTGTGAATTGTACCATTATATAATTCCTTATTTTCGATTGTATCCATTACTACAATGTTTAATGCTTTTTCTCCTACTTGCGCATCTTGTTTTGGCATTAATTGGTTAAAGCCAAAGATAGCCAATAAAGCTACAACTGCGATCGATAATGCGATAATTATTTTCTTTTTCATTTCATTTCTCCCTGTATTTTGTTTAAAACTTTTAGACATGGTTCAAAGATAAGTAGACACATAAATGCACTGAGACAACCTTGTATTAAAGAAGTTTTTAATCCTAATATGATATAGAATAAAGTAACTTCTTTAGACAATAAAATGAAAGGTAAATCTAATAGCTGCCCTGTCGCAAAAGATAATAGTCCACAAATAAAAACCATGAATCCTAACCTCTTTAATAATATTGGTTTTAGTACTGAGACAATTAAACTATATGTAGGATATATGACTACATACATCATTGTCCATATGTTGATCCCTTGAATAAGCATGTTCACCATACCAAAGATCAGTGAAGCGAAAATTGCTTCATTCCGTTTGAATGCACACGCAAACAAACATACTGTAAACGTGATCCCTTCAAGATAAAGAATTTGCGAAAATATCGTAAATACTACACTTTGGATGCTGGCCATAATCGCTATTTTTGTTAGTGTTCTAACATCCATAACTTTTTGATGTGAACTGCTTCTCTTCGATATGTTCACCCTTATTTTCAACCAATGCCATCAAAAAGAAAATATTTGAAAGAAGATTGAAGAAATCATGTAGAATGGGTCTTTTCTCTCTTGCTTCCTCTTGATCAATTTTATGAATGATTCGGATTATCGCTTTTGTTTTACTGCGAAGACAATGTAAATAACTTGCGCCTAATGACCCTTGTGGTAAGACAAAGTACTTACATGATCCAATCTTATTCAAGATTTCATCGTACAAATTCGTGAGATAGTTGATATCCTCTTCTTCAATTGCCATCTTTGCTCTCATGGAACCATTCGCATGATAGATAAGTTCTACAAGCCTACTCAAGTCACTATGTTTTACATAATGCATTGCTAAACCTGTTTCTGATGCTAACTCATCTGTTGCGATTTCATAATCACATAACGATGATGACTCATAAAGAAATGAATACGCACAAGCACGTGTATCTTTCATAAATTCACCCCTTTTTTCAAATAAAAAACTCATTCTTCATTGAATGAGTGAATAAAGTACGAAATAAACATAAATATGTTTAAACCGCCGACATCTTTCACCCAGAAGAATCGTAAATATTTGCAACAGGCAGGTCTACCGGCTTAGCTTCATCCTTGATTTTCCCTTCCCGTACATTGGTTGTACAGTGGTTATAAAAATCTCGTCCACATCACGGTTGCTGGGGCAGCTAGAGATTAAACTCTATTCCCTTTTAAGGTTTTACACCATATTGCTTAATGTATTATAGCACAGTTTTTCTATGTTAAAACGATTATGCTCAATGTAAATATTTACATTTTATTTTGTAAAATGAAAGAGCCCAAATCCTATATTTTGAACTAAAATAAAACACCTGTGTAAGATACAGGTGTCCTATTTTTATTGATTCCAGCGGACAAATTCATCATCTGTCGCTAACACTGAATGAGTTGGAGTTAATTGAAACAATTTGCCTTTTGTGTAATCAACTCCCTCTTTTTCTTTATCATAGACCAAGGCTACACGTTTTTTCTCAACCATTGGGTTTGGATGTGGAATAGCTGACAATAACGATTTTGTATACGGGTGGATTGGATTGTGAAATATCTCGTCGGTTGTCCCTGTTTCCACGATATGGCCAAGATGCATAACTCCAATACGGTCACTTATATATTTGACCATGGATAAATCATGGGCTATGAATAAATAAGTAGTTCCTAATTCATCTTGTAAATCTTTCATCAAGTTAACAACTTGAGCCTGAATCGAAACATCTAATGCAGAAATCGCTTCATCTGCAATAACTAGCTTCGGATTCATAATTAATGCACGAGCAATTCCTATACGTTGACGTTGTCCTCCTGAAAATTGATGTGGAAAACGAGTCGCATGTTCTCGTGATAATCCAACACGTTCTAGAATACGATTTACTTTATCATCTAAATCTGCTTGATCTTTATATAAATGATGAATTTCTAAACCTTGCGCAATAATTTCTTTTACCTTTTTTCTAGGATTTAGACATGCCATAGGATCTTGAAATATCATTTGCATATTTGTACGCAAATATTTTTCATCATCTTTCGATAATTTGCCACTGATTTTTCTACCATCAAAAGTAACTTCACCATCTGTTGGATCATATAAACGAATAATTGATCGACCCGTAGTCGATTTGCCACTTCCTGATTCCCCTACTAAACCATAAGTTTCACCAGGGTATATGCAGAAGTTAATTCCATCAACAGCTTTTGTTGTATATTTTCTACTTATCTTAAAATATTGTTTTAAATTTTTTACTTCAAGTAAAGGAGTACGGTTATCCATTAGCTGAATCCTCCTTCTTCATTTTTTCTATTCTTATTCTTAATTGTTCAGGCATTTCTACCTTTGGCGCACGTGGGTCACATAACCAACTACATACTCGATGTTGTCCTCCAACATCAAAGATTGGTGGTTCCTCTTCGAAATCAATTTTTAATGCGAATGGATTTCGAGGTGCAAATGCATCTCCTTGAATCTTCTCAAGTAAGTTTGGTGGAGATCCTGGAATCGCAAAGAGTCTGTGACTATCCGTATCTACATCCGGCATACTGCTTAATAAACCCCATGTATATGGGTGACGAGGATTATAGAAAACTTCATTGATGTTTCCTTTTTCTACGATCTTGCCTGCATACATTACAGCTACATAATCCGCAACTTTCGCAACTACCCCTAAATCATGTGTAATATAAATAACAGAGATTCCTTTTTCAGCTTGTACTGCTTTAATTAATTCAAGAATTTTCGCTTGAATTGTTACATCCAATGCGGTTGTAGGTTCATCACAAATCAAGATATCTGGGTTACATGATAAAGCAATCGCAATAACAACACGTTGTCTCATACCACCTGATAATTGATGAGGATATTGATTGATTCTTTTTTCTGGTGAATCAATCCCTACATAATTTAGTAAGTTAAGAGCTCTTTCTCTTGCTTCTTGTTTTGATATGTTTTCATGTTCTAACATACCTTCCATAATTTGTTTACCTATAGGCATTGTAGGATCAAGAGATGTCATTGGATCTTGAAATACCATGGCAATTTTCTTACCACAAATTTGATAACGAATTTGTTTAGGACTCATTTGTACCAAATCAACAGATTTTTCTTCTCCTTGTTTATCTTTATAGTTAAAGATAATTGATCCTTCATCTATTTTTCCGTTACTACTTAATATACCCATAATTGCCTTAACAGTTACAGATTTACCAGAACCTGATTCACCAACAATCGCAATCGTTTCACCTTTAAATAAATCAAGACGAACACCACGAATAGCATTAACAACGCCAGATCCTGTTTCAAATGAAATGCTTAAATCACGAATCGATAAAACTCGATCTTTTTTATTTTTCTTTTCAGTCATCATCGATTCCCCCTTACATTTGTTTCATCTTAGGGTCAAATGCATCACGTAATCCATCAGCGAATAAATTGAGACTCAACATCAATAATGCAAGTACAACAATTGCACTCATCATCATATGTGGATAAATCGTCATTGATTTATATCCTTCAGAAATTAGTGATCCCAAAGATGCCATTGGAGCCGGTACCCCAAGTCCAACGAAAGACAAGAATGCTTCCGTAAATATTGCATTTGGAATAGAGAACATACTCATGATAATAATTTGTCCAAATATATTTGGAAGTATATCTTTGAAAATAATCGCAAAGTTTTTAGCACCCAAAGTCTTAGAAGCTAAAATAAATTCTTGTTCCTTGAGTTTTAATACTTGGGCACGAGCAATACGACTCATCCCTATCCAACCCGTTATCATCAATGCGAAGATAATTGACGCAATACCACGTGGTAAGACAAGTCCTAATAATGTTACGATAACCAGTGTTGGAATACCATTTAGAATTTCTGCAATACGTTGCATAACCATGTCAATTTTACCGCCGAAATAACCCGATACCAATCCATAAATCATACCTATGAAGATATCAATACATACCGCAGTTAATGCAATCATCAATGAAATACGTGTACCTTCCCAAACACGAGTGAAGATATCTCTTCCTTGTGTATCAGCTCCAAACCAATAATAAATATCTTGGAATCCTTTTTCAATATACATATTCTTACCGTGGAATGTTCCATCAAATAAACCAAAGTTTTCTAAGAAAGGAATTCTTGGTGTTAATGATGCATGTTCTATGATAATTGATTTGTAAGTATGCCCTGTTAAATGAGGACCAATGATTGCCATGATAACAATCAAAATAATAATCATTGCACCAATTACAGCACCTTTATTTTTTATGAAATGTGACCAAACATCTTTAGCATATGAAGATGTATTATAAGTCTTATCAATAATCTTTTCTCCACTCTCATGAGCAAAGGTAAAATCATCATCTTTATATTCAATATCTTTAATTTGTGTCATCTTATGCCCCTCCTTTCGCAACTCTAATACGAGGGTCAATTACACCATATAAAATGTCTACGATTAACATAGTGAAGATATATAACGCTGAATAAATAAATGCACACGCAATAACAACATTATAGTCATTATTTTGAATTGCCAATACCATGAGTGATCCTAGTCCTGGTATCCCAAATATTTTTTCAACAACCATTGATCCTGTGAGTAATCCTACAAGCAATGGTCCCATTACTGTAACAATTGGAATCAATGTATTTCTTAATGCATGTTTAATAATTAATTTCCATTCTTTAATTCCTTTTGATTGCGCAAGTTGTACATAATCAGAACCCAATACATCAATCATTTCAGAACGTGTAAATCGCGCAACATTGGCGATTGTAAAGAGTGACAATGCAATTGTTGGAAGTACCGATGAAGCTTCTGCCATCGATGGGTTATATAGAATTGGGAATAATCCCATTTTAAATCCTACATAGTATGCAAGTGCCAAGGCAAATACGTACGAAGGTACGCTGACACCAATAATTGATATAACAGAACATAACGTATCAATCCATGTGTTATGTTTTATTGCAGCAATAATTCCTAGAACCAATCCAACAACACTTCCAAGAATCATGGCTTGTAACCCAATACGAATTGTAACAAAGAAACGATCTACAACCATTGAAGTTACAGCGAAGTTTTTATTTATAACATATGAAACTCCAAAATCTCCTTTTAACATATTTCCTGCGTAATTAAAGAAGCGCACGAAGAAAGGTTGATCCAAACCATATTTTGCATTCAACAAAATTCGTTGTGCTTCAGTCAATTTTTCATCATTAAAAGGTGATCCAGGCATGAATTCTAACATTAAGAATAAAACGAAGAGTATTACAAACAGTGTTGCTAAACTGATGAGAACTCTTTTCAATATATATTTACTCATATTCCCCTATCCCTTTCTTTTAAAGAAGAGAGCGAGAGAATTTCTCTCGCCCTTAAACTACTTTTATTTTCTAATCATATGACGGTAGCTATCTACACCAGCACTATGGAATTCAATTCCACTAACTGTTGGAGTAATCATCATTGCACCACCATTTTGGTAAACCGGAATAACTCCAGCTTCATCACCTACTAATACTTTTTCTGCTTGTACTAATAAGTCCCAACGAGCTTGAGAATCTTTTGCAGATTCACCTTGAGTAGCTTCAATAACTAAATCTTGATATGCTTGACTTTCATATTTACCATAATTGTTTGAAGCTCCAATTAAGAATAAATCCAAATATGTTTGTGGGTCAGCATAGTCAGGTCCCCAACGATGTAATGCTACTTGGTATTCACCATTTTGCATCATTTGTAGACGTGTTTTCTTAGGTTTACTGTTTAGTGTTACAGTCATACCTGGGCAATTTGTTTCTAAATTGTTTTGAATATATTCTGCAACTGATTTACCAGCTTCAGTATCTTCAAATAATAAGTCGATTGTTACATCTTTACCTAATTCAGCTTTTGCTTTTTCATAGAATTCTTTTGCTTTTGCTGCATCGTATTCTGTAATCTTACCCGCTGTATCACGATATTCTTTACCATCAGGTCCAGTTGCTAATTCAATTGGAATAATTCCATCAGCTGCTACTGATCCATCTTTTAATACGTTGTTTGCAATTGTCTCACGATCGATTGCATACATCATCGCTTTACGTAAGTTTTGATTTTGAAGTTCAGGAATATTGAAATTCAATGATAAGTACCATAAATATCCTTGTAAACGATTCGTGAATCCATCTTGATCTTTATAAGCATCAACCATTTCACCACTTAACTTAACAACATCTAAGTTACCACTTTGATATTCAAGCATTGCTGATTGAGTATCTTGAATAAATTTGAAATCAATGTCAGTTACATCAATTGTATCTGCTTTGAAATAATCATTATTCTTAGTAAATGAATAACTATTTCCTGGAGTCCAAGCTGTCATAACATAGGGTCCATTGTAAATCATGTTTTGTGGAGTCTTAGCATATTGATCACCTTGTGATTCATAATATGCTTGATTCAATGGGAAGAAACTTGGGAATGCAAGCAATCCTAATAAGAAATCACAAGGTGCATCCAATGTTACTTCTAAAGTCTTGTCATCAAGTGCTTTAACACCTAATTCTTCAAGAGGTAATTCACCAGCTGCAACTGCATCAGCATTCTTCAAAGTAATTGTTGAAAGAATGAAAGCATATTCACTCGCTGTTTCTTGATTAATCAAACGTTGCCATCCATAAACGAAATCATTCGCTGTAACTGGAGTTCCATCTGACCATTTTGCATCTGCTAAATGGAAAGTATAAACTGTACCATCTTCACTGATATCCCATTTCTCTGCCATTTCAGCAATAGGCATGTTGTTTTCATCTAATTCAGTTAAACCAGAGAATACTAAAGTCTCTGCAATAAAGGAAGTTCCATCTGTTGCTATATGGTGATCCATTGTGGACAAATCTGTGTCCGTAGCAACGACAACTTTAGTATTTCCTCCAGTTGCAGCGTCTCCACCTTCAGTACCACCATTTCCTGCAGATTTAGACGAACATCCAGCAGCAAGAGCAAATACCAGGGCAGAAACAATTAATAATTTGAGTTTCTTCATTTTTAAATCCCCCTCTCAAAATATGTTACAAGTATAGTCACATCAGTTTTGAGTGTCAATACAAAATGAAAATATTTTCATCTAAAATGATAATTTTTACATATTTTTACATGAAAATTGTTACATTTACCTTTAAAATAAAAAAATCTCACCTTTTTTTGAAGTGAGATTTCTCTATTACATATTTTTTAACATGGAAGATAATTTAGGCATCAGTTGTTGTTTTCTAGAAATGATATCATGATCATATCCAGAATAATCATCAAATTGAGTTTCAATAACGTTACTCATTATATAGGACAGTGGTCCGCTGTAGACGAACATCGTGCCCTCTGCCATTACATGGGTAAACATCATAACGAGTAAGTCTAATTTCTTTTCTTGAACTTCAGCTTCTAAGTTTTTCCTAAATTCTGGAAGAATCTTTTGAAGGTCTTCTATATTATGGTAATTAGTTTGCCCAATTCCCAAATGATATTTTCCAATATCATAGCTCTTTAAATCTCGATTTAAGATTTGAGTTGGTGTTGCATCTTTTAATGCTACTGATGCACTTAACATTTCAATCGCATACTTTTCAATATCAATATGAGCTATTTGCGCTAACCATTGAGCCGTCTTTTTATCTAATTCAGTTGTTGTAGCTGATTTAAAATGTAATGTATCTGAAATAATAGCACTTAACAATATTCCTGCCATTTGTTCAGTTGGTGTAACATGATTCTCTTGATATAGTTGCGAAACAATCGTTGCAGTACATCCACATCTTTGATTTCTATAATAAATAGGATGGTCTGTTTCAATATTACCAATATGATGATGATCAATGATTTCTTGAATATCAGCTTCTTCTATATTATTAATTGCTTGATTACGTGCACTATGATCTACTAATATGAATTTTTTACGACGATAGTTTTGAAGATGGTAACGTGATACTGCACCTACAATATTACCTTCATCATTTAGTACAGGATAGCTTCTAAAACGCGTATTCATCATTTTCTTAGCTACATCATCTACATATTCATTTTCATTAAATGTCATTGCATGAGGAGTCATAATACAACGAATTGGAAATGCTTCATTAATAACTTTCGCTACATTCATTGTATCCCAATCAGATTGAATAATAGCACAATCCTTTGCCTTAGCAAGTCTTAATACACTTTCATCCACATCTTGACCACAAGTAATGATTAAGCACTTTGCACCACCCTCAATCAATTGTCTTTGTTTTAAGATACCATCTGACATGATGCAAATACTACGATTTAGATCATTATCAAAGTTATCCATATTAATAAGGGTAATAATAAATACTTTACCACTCAATTGAAAATCATTAGCTTGAAGTACAACTTTACCATTAACAGTCTTCGCAACTGATTCCAAGTTGGTTGATCGCATTAAATATTCAATTTCATCTGGTAACATCAATCGTGTCATCGCAAGATTTGAAGTCGATACAATTCCCACTAACTTCTCATCATCATTCACTACAACCAAACTACGATTACTTGCTCCGAGCATTTCGCTCCAAGCCTCTTTCATTGTATTGTATTCATTGATACAGTTTGCATTATCCTTTTCAATGTCCATTAATTGACTTCTTGCATCTTTTAATAATAATGGGTTTTCTAAATTAAATCTTTTTAATATAAACTTAGTCTCGTCATTTAAAGGTCCTAATCTACACGCGATTGCATCTTCCCCTAACTCACGCTTTAGGTTTGCGTAAGCTAATGCAGAACAAATCGAGTCAGAGTCTGGATTTTTATGACCGACTACATATACTTTATCGTCCATCTCTATCACCTTTTCTCTAGTACACTTATTTTACTTGATAATAGACGCAATTTCAAATAAAGTGACAAATTCACTTGAAGTTTAATTTTTCACGAGTTACACTAAATCAAGGTGATATGAATGGAACGATTTAAAAAAGGATTAAAGGATGGATTACCTATAGGTTTAGGCTATCTTTCCGTATCATTTACATTTGGAATGATCGCAACAGCCCAAGGTTTATCTACCCTTCAAGCAACATTACTTTCACTTGCTAATTTAACTTCTGCAGGACAATTTGCAGCCATTCAATTAATGGCCGTGCAAGCTCCTGTATTTGAAGTTTTTCTTACTACAATAATCATCAATTTTCGTTATGTGTTGATGTCTATATCTTTATCACAAAAATTAGATCCTCATATGAAATTAAGAGAAAAATGCATTGTTGCGTTTGGTAATACCGATGAAATTTATGCAGTTGCTCAATCACAACCAGAGCCCAATAAATTTCAATATATGCTTGGACTAATGACAACTCCGATTATCGGATGGACTTTAGGTACTTTTCTCGGTGGAACATTTAATTCTTTACTACCTCCATCACTCCAGTCGGCATTTTCAATTGCCTTGTATGGTATGTTTATCGCTATTATTTTACCTGTCGCAAAGAAAGTTAAAACTGTTGCCTTTACCATTTGTATATCAATTGTATTGAGTTCACTCTTTGCATGGGTTCCATTCTTGAATTTTATCTCTGATGGATTTTCAATTATCTTGTGTACTTTGATAGCTTCCGCTATCAGTGCTACCTTATTCCCAGTGGAGGTTAATGAATATGAGTAATTACTTCCTATATTTATTAGTAACCGCTGGTACTACCTATTTATTAAGAGTTATCCCTTTAGTTTTTATTCGAGGTAAGATTAAGAATAAGTGGTTATCTAGCTTCTTATTTTATATGCCCTATGCTGTATTAAGCGCCATGACATTCCCAGCTATTTTATCGTGTACATCATCTCCAATTTCCGCTATTGCAGGATTAGTTACCGCTTTAGCTCTTGCATACAATGAAAAAGGACTACTGACTGTAGCCCTTAGTGCTTGTGTTGTTGTATTTATTGTAGAGCGTTTTATCTAATAACCGAAAATACATTTTGCTTTCTAGATTTAGGTTCACTAAGAGGACCTTTTGGATAGCCTATCGCTAATGAACCAATGCATGTGTAACCTTCAGGTACACCACATGCATTTTTTAATGCTGCATACTTTGGATTATTGAATACATCTTTAGTTGCATGAATCCAGCATGTACCTAAATCATTAAGAACTGCTGCATACATCATATTCGACATCGCCAAGACACAATCTTCAACTGGTGCAATTGCATCATCTTTTGCAAACGCCACAACCAATGTTGGCGCATTATAAAATGGTGCTTCTTCAATTCCTGTCGCAAGCACCGCAATTTCTTGCAGAACTTCTTCTTTTTGAATAATCACAAAAAACCATGCTTGCTCATTCATTGCGCTTGCTGCTAGTTGTGCAGCTGTACAAATATCATGCAAATCTGTACTTGAGATTTGACGTGATTCAAAACTTCTTACACTTCTTCGATTTTCAAATAATGCTTTTCTTAAATCATCCATCGTTTTTCTCCTAATATGTTAAAATTTCATTTCCTGTTTCAGTAATTAAAATCATATGTTCAACTTGTGCCGAAGGTTTTCCATCTGCTGTGTAAATTGTCCATCCATTATATCGGTCGATAACAACATTTGCACCACCTTCATTAATCATTGGTTCAATTGTAAATATCATTCCAGGCACAAGTAACATCCCCGTTCCTTTTTTACCAACATGAGAGATAAATGGATCTTCATGGAATTCGATACCTACCCCATGTCCACCTAATTCACGTACTACTGAATATCCATGCTGGTGGGCATATTTACTAATTGCTTCACCAATATCCCCTACAAATCCCCAAGGTTTTGCAGCTTCAATTCCAATTCTTAGACATTCTTTTGTCGCATCTACAAGTCTTTGTTTTTCAGGACTCACTTGACCAATACAAAACATACGTGATGCATCACTATAGTAACCATCTAAGATTGTGGATACATCCACATTTACGATATCTCCTTGTTGCAATTTCTTTCTACGGTTAGGAATTCCATGACATACTTCTTCATTAATTGAAGTACATACACTTTTTGGATACCCTTGGTATTGATAAGGAGCACAAATTGCACCTTTACTCTTTGTAAATTCAGATACTAATACATCAATTTCTTCTGTTGTCATACCTTCATGTATATGTTCTGCTACATAATCTAAAACAGCAGTATTGATTTTAGCGCTCTCTTTAATCTTTTCAATTTGTGCTGGTGTTTTAATCAAACTGCGAGGAGGTACTGTACAACCTTTTCGCTCATATTCTTTTATCTTTGCATCAATTGATTGATGACACTCATCATAGGGTAATCCACTACCACACCAACAATTTTCTTTATTTTCCATTTGCACTACCTCTCCACTCTGTATTGATAACTTGCATCACTTACGATATGAGCATTAAAGAATTTTTCTAATGCATAAATCATCATATCAGTGTCCAATACACCGGCAGTTTCTAATGCTGAATGCATAGCAAGTTGAGCACATCCAATATCTACTGATAAGATACTTACATGTGATGTACTAATTGCACCTAATGTTCCTCCGCCTCTTTCATCAGAGCGGTTGGTAAATGATTGAAACTTTATCTTCTCGTCTTGGCATATCTCTTTAAATAACGCAGCTGATAAACCATCCGTACTATAATGTTGATTTGCATTGTATTTTAAGACAATACCTTCATTAATTGATACAACATTGGTTGGATCTGATTTCTCTGGATGATTGGGATGAATTGAATGAGCATTATCAGCGGATACAATCATACTCGATGCTAAAGCTTTTTGAAGCATTTCAAAATCATATCCTAAACCAGAGTTGATTCTTTGGATGGTATCCATCAAGAATGTCGAATCAGCTCCTTGTTTTGTTCCACTGCCTACTTCTTCATTATCGAAACAACAATATACCGAAACAGTATCTCGATTACTTCCTTTGATAAATCCTTGTAATGTTGTATAGGCACATTGTAAGTCATCTAAATGATACATGGATACAAATTCATTTTGATCTCCCCAAACATAACCATTATCAATTGGATATAAGAATAAATCTGTATCTAATATTTGTTCTTTATCGATATTTACTTTTTTCGCAATTACATCCATCAAGTCATACTCTTTATTCTTAGATATCATCGGTAACATATCAATTTGAGGATTTAATTTAACACCTTCATTTACACTACGATTCATATGTATCGCAAGATTTGGAATTAAACACAAAGGCTCTTTCATATGAACTGGAAGAATTCGTATCGTATCATTTTCTTTTACAAGTACTCTTCCCGCAACACTTAATAAACGATCCATCCATGTATTATAGATTGGACCTCCATAAACCTCTGTATTCATTACTTCATAACCACTATTTGTTTTTTTATGCTTTGGTTTTAATTTAAATGAAGGTGCATCACTATGTGAGGCAACAACATGATAACTCATTTGATTCAAGCGTTCTCCAATTTTAAACGCAATAATACTTGAGTAATTACGAATAACAAAATACTTCTTTCCTTTTTCAAGGTGATAAGTATCGCTTTCTTTTATTTCTTGAAATCCTTCTTTTACAAGTTCACCTTTGATTGTATCAACTGCTTGATAACATGTTGGTGAAGATTGAATAAAGGACATCATTTTCTTTGTATTTTCCATATATTTCACTTATAGCCGTAGCTATACTCCCTCCTACTATTCTTCTATTTTACACAAATCCTGAACCGAATGGTATGGCAATACCTTATTTATTTGTACTTCCAAATCCACCATTACGAATTTCAGTTGCATCATCATCTTCAGTAATTCCAAATGGTAAGAAAATACCTTGTGCAAATGCGCTTCCTTTTTCAAGATGCAATCCTTTATTTTCTTCATTATCGCAAATCAGTGAGACCATCATATGACCTTCATTATCAGAGTGATAATAGTCTGCATCAATGACCCCTACTGTGTTACTTAAACGCAATCCATATTTAAATCCCAATGAACTTCTTGGAACGATTTGTAATACCCATCCCTCTTCAATACACACACGTATACCTGTCGGTATTTTATGTTTTTGTTTGGGATTAAAATTATAATCTATTGGTGAATAGAAATCATATCCTGCAGATCCTTTTGTTGCACGCTTGGGTAATTGTATACCTTCATAGATTTCTTTTATTGTATCTTCCCCATCATCAAACTGATTCAACCAGTCTTTCTTAAACTGTTCAAAACTTACCTTTTCAAATTTTGCCACGATCATGTTATTTCTTCCCATTTCAACTCTATTCCTTTACTAGTGATAATCCACAATGCCATTGCGGTTTCAAAACCAAATACATTCAAAACTAAACGCAATGGTATTCTACTTTTCTCCCGATATAGAATGCTATGAATTAGTTTTGTGACAATTTCTTTCTTTGTCATATTTTCTAATGTCTTAACTACTTCTTTAACGTTTAACTCCGGTAATATTTCATAATTATCCAGAAATGCAACTTCAAATTCTTGGTGAATCTTTTCTATTACATCATCTAATCTATATAATTCATACGGATTCATTTGTAAAGTAACCATAATCGAATCCATCATCGCAAAATTCATTTCTCTTATGGATAAGAATGCTCTTTGATTATCTCGACATAATCTTGTTGATACTGCATTTTCATCTGACACTAATTTTGATTGAGTTAATTTGTGATCAAAAACTAATAATTGACGATAAAATTTATTAAACATTTCTGGTACTTCATGAATTGGATAAAATGTATAACGGACCCCATCTAACTTCTTATAAATTTTCATCGTATCAAAATAGCCCAATAGAATATTTTGAGTTATGTGTTTTGCATCAAAGTCCAAGAATGATCCTAGAGAAAAACTAGGACGTATATATGTAATGCTCGGTTTATTCACAAATTGACGATGTATTGGTTTATCATCTAAATCAACCGCAATAACTTCATCTGCTCCAAGACGAAGCGCTAATTCAATGGGTAAATTATCGTAATATCCACCATCTACAAATTCAAAACCATCAAACGAACAACGTGGAAATGCTGGGAAACAAGACGCACTAGCAAGTAGGTATTTCTCACCTTTACCCTCTTTCATATCTTCTTTTGTGATATATCGTGATTTTAGTGTTGGAAACTCTACTGTTACTAGACCATATTCTATTTTCGAATTCATAAATTTATCTTCATTGTAATATTCATGAATCATTTCTCTAAAGGGGGTAATATCTGCACCTTGCTCTTTTACGTATTTTTTAAAGAAGGACGTCACCCGATTTGATTCCTTAAGAAATTCATCGACATTCAATTTCATTGGTATTTCTTGAGCTAATACACGCTTCATTTCCATATGTTCCCACAAATCAATCAATCGATCTTCATCGTGTTGTACAAGTAATGCACCATTTAGTGAACCAATTGAAGTACCTGTTACGATATCATATTCTATACCTAATTCTTGAATCGCTTTTACAAAGCCCGCTTGATAAGCACCCTTTGTGCCACCACCCGCTAAAGCTATTGCTCTTTTCATAACATCACCTCTACCTTAACTATTATACAATAGATTGTTCATAATTTTCAGAAAATACAAATCACCAATAACCGATTGACATTTGTAGACTCAAGTAATAAACTATTATTGACAAACGTAGAGAAAGGAGAATTTTATGAAGAAAATTCTTATTATGTCATTGTTATTACTTATCGTTACGGGGTGTAGCTCTAAACCTAAAGAAACTCCACTCGAACAAACACCCACAGATACAACGGGTAGCGAACAAAACAAAAATGCAACCGAGGAACAAGTCTATCTTTATGCTAACGAAAACAAACCTGCAAGTGAATCTCACACATCCGAAATTGAGCTCTATGTAATTTCAGACAATGTCATTGGTTACCGTGTTATTCAAAACTCATCTGATGGTAGTTTATTATCTAGTCAATCATCTAAGAATACTGATGGTACAAAAATCAATCCAGATGATGCAAATATTCTCCCTCAATATGGTAGTGATGATAACTTAGGGTTCATTACTCGTGAGGCAATAGAACAAAACCAATTAAAAGATACCGATTATGTTTATTATAAAATAAGTGCTGTATTGGAAAATGGAGACGAAGTTGAATGTGTAAATGAATTAATTGTAGAAAATCGTTTAGGTTATCTTTATGGTCCTGTTTATATGATTGAAGAAAACGGAAATTTTGTACTTCGCTTGGAAAAATAAAACAGTTAAATCCTTATCTTTCGATTCTTATCTTTTATTATTCAAAACTGTTCTTCAAATTATATGATTAAGACAATAAATCAATTCTTCCATAATTCAATATAATAAAAAGGTGCAATGCACCTTTTTATCTTGCTTTACTATAACGAACTCCATTCTCCATGGTAATTCCCTTTGCTGCCATCATTTCACTCACTGTAACAAGTTGATATCCCTTATCTATTAACATAGGAATAACTTGTATTGCAGCATCCTTAGATTCCAAATGAATATCATGCATTAATATGATATCTCCATCTTTTACATCATTCAAAATCGTATCAACTGTTGTTTGTACATCTCTTGTTTTCCAATCCAACGTATCCATACTCCACATTATAAACGGATATGGCGATTGTTCAGATACGCGCTTATTTATAGCTCCATAAGGAGGTCTAAATAATTTGATTTGATAACACCATTGACTTACATCCTCATATACTTTGTTGGATGTACCGTAGAATTGCAAGTCCAAATCTTTGTCCTTTGTTTTAACAAGATAAGGATGACTCCAAGAGTGACTTCCAACCTCACTTCCAGACTCAATAGTATCTAGTACTGTATATCGTGAATTATTACCGATTCGATTACCCAAAATAAAGAAAGTCGCTGCACTATCATATTCCCTTAGTGTACTTAAGATTTCACTCGTATATTGAACATGAGGTCCATCATCAAACGTTAACGCTACCATGGGACGATTTGGATCTACATATCGCATTGGTATATAAACAACTGGATCCTCAATTGTTTGTGTAATTCCTAAATCCAACGCAATGTGATTCGCTATCTCTTCTCCATTTTGTCTAAACTCAATTACTTGATTTTCGAACAAATCAATTTTAAATACTAATTCAGTGCCTTCAACATAGAAGTTTGAAAATACTTCCTTGTTATTTGCGGTTACTTCTAAAAATTCACGTGAGAACGCTAACTCCTTTAAGTTTTCATCAGCTTTCGCCATATTCCTTAAGTTCTGCCTCAACAAACGTAATGCAACATCATCAAATACCGCTGTTGTATCTACAGTACTCCCTGTATTTTTATCAAGCATTATCGATTTTACATATTGAGAGTCAGTATCTTCATTTAATACTTGGATATTATATTTAATTTGAGCAAGCGATGTGGATATGTCATCATATTGATAATCCACAAGAACCATTGTCGATTTATTGTCCTTGATGAAATCATCTTTTTGTTCAATAATCTCGTTAAATACTTCGTTTGCCTCATTGTATACAATATCATTCAAGTTATTATCTAAAGTTGGATAGTAAACCACAACGGAAAACTTTTTTCCTATTTTTTTAATATACTTTACTTTCTCTGTATGTTCACTAACTTGCTTTAAAGGTTCCGGAATATAGTCATTTATCAACATTATGCTTAAGCTAATTCCACAAATTAAAGCGATAAAGACAAATACAATCGCAATTTTTTTATTTCTTATTGTAGAATTTGAAATCATGATATTACCTCCCAAAACCTAATCCTATTTTATCATAGAAATGACACTTAATTTTACCTTAACAAAATTTTTTAGAATATCTTAAGAACTTTTATTTATAGAAAATAAAATGATTGGTGGAAACCAATCATTTTGGAAATATTGTAAGTAGAATACGTTCGAAATGCTTGAAATCACTTTCATTCGGATGCAAAAGAGTTTCATCGAAACCTTTGAGAAACAAATCAATATCAAACTTCGCAGTCTTACGATCCATCTTCTCGCATTTATTCTTAATCAATAAAGGCATTTTACCTTGACACATAAAATCACCAATTACTTTATTTCCTGGGTAAACACTCGATCTAACAATCTTAATTATTCGATCATAATATGTTTGAGTCTTTTGAAACCCAGCAGTTCCGAATAAGAATACTTTTTTATCCCTCATGTTTTTAAGAAATTCAAGGACTGAAGGATAGAAGTTTCCCTTGTCGACACCCGATCCGACAAAGATAAGTTCTGGTAAATTATCTGACTTTGTAACATCCCCTTCATAAACACACTCACCGGGCACACACTTTTTAATGACATCCACTAGCATCTTTGTGTTCCCAGTTTTTGAAACATACACAATTGCGTACTCCATTTTCTACCTCCATATTCTATGATTACTATATCGTTTCTATAATTTCTAGTCAACGAACACATATCATTCCAGCAATTTTAATTTTAATTCTTCTATTATTCGTAAGAAAACCCTACCTAATTTACAACATCAAGGTAGGGTTCTAATTATAGTGCAATATCCTTTCCTTTAGATATCTTCATAAAGATGAGTAATGATATAACGGTTGCGATTGTAAGTATCGTACTTAATGCCGCCGCTATTCCATAGTTACCACGAAGTACCTCGGTATATATCGCTATCGTTAGTGTTTTAGTCTTTGTTGTATAAAGAATAATTGCGGTTGATAACTCACTAATTAGAGTTACCCAACTTAGAATAGCTCCCGATATAATACCTGATGCCATCATTGGCATCGTAATCTTAAAGAATGTTTTTAACTTACTTGCCCCAAGAGAAATACTAGCCTCTTCAATTGACATTGGAATTTGTTGAAGAATCGCAACACTGGAACGTATCGTATATGGAAGTCGACGAATCACAAGCGCTATAACCATTAACGCTAATCCTCCAATAGAGAAGAACTTATTTCTAAATGTTATCCCAAATGCAATACCAACTACTGATCCCGGAATGATATATGGAATCATACTCATAACATCAACAGTATTTGTAACTTTATTTCTTCGTCTTACAACAAGGTAAGCAATGAGTACCGCTAAGAAAACAATGATGACTAATGCGATACCAGGAATCTTAAAGGTATTAATAATCGTATTTCCCATTCTATCAAACGCAGACTTATAACTCATTAAAGAATGTCCTTCGGTGAACAATAACCCTTTTGTATTTTTAAAGGATGTATAAATAACATAACACTGTGGTAATATCGCAACACCAATAACTAAGTATGTATATAGATGAACTAGGAAATTTTTCATTCCAGTTAGTGGTTTTTCTTCAATTGTATGCATCGCATTCATAGTAAATGAGAAATGATTACTTGCATACTTTTGCACCAAGAAAATAATAGCAGTTACGATAATTGATACAATTGCAATGGCAGAAGCGAATCCATCATCACCACTTACTTCACTCATAAATTCATTGAATATGAGCACTGGGAAGGTTCTAAATCCCTCTCCTATTAACATCGGTGTACCAAAGTCTGAGAGGGCTCTCATAAAGACTAATAATCCACCCGCAAGCATGGTA
The DNA here is from genome assembly GCF_036637135.1 of Anaerorhabdus sp. Classification (GTDB taxonomy): domain Bacteria; phylum Bacillota_I; class Bacilli_A; order Erysipelotrichales; family Erysipelotrichaceae; genus Anaerorhabdus. Next base: position 34,998 of record NZ_JAVWNC010000015.1, read on the forward strand.
GGCATAACTAATGGAATTATGACTCTAAAGAATAATTTAATTCCACCACACCCCATATTTTGACTTGCTTCAATTAATGAATTATCTATATTTTTCAAAGCTCCTTGAATATACAAGAAGATTAATGGGAATAATTGACAAACTAATACGAGTAGAATACCTACAAATCCATAAATATTGGGAATCGCAATTCCAATACCTTTGAAGAAATTAGTAATAACTCCGTTTCTTCCTAAAAGTAAAATCCATGAATATGCCCCAATAAATGGTGCTGACATACTCGCAAGGATAATTAAAATTTGTAAAAATTTCTTACCTTTAATCTTAAACATTGTAAAGAAGTAGGCAAGAGGTGTACCAATTCCTACAGCTAAAAGTGTTGTCCAAAAACTAACATTAAAACTATTAATTAATGTATCTGAATAATACTTTTTACCAAAGAATTTTGCAAAATAATCAAGTGTTACTGCACCTGTTTCTTTATTAATTACGGCTTGATATAAAACTGTCCCTAGTGGCAAGACCAAAAATAAGATATATAAACCAAGTATAGTAAGAGTGATTATTCCCCAAATATCTAACTTGAATTTATTATTATTTTTCATCGTTAACACCTACCATTAAGTTATACGAACCATCTTCACTAAAGATATTTATTTTTTCACGTTTAACTGTTAACTTAATTTTTGTTTTAGGTGCAATGATACTGTCAATTGATGATTCTTGTATAATTTCAACTTTGTCACCAGTTTCTTCAAGATGTACAAAATAATGTGTATTTAGTCCTAAAAATACACTGGAATCTACAATCGCATCCATTCCTTCATGTTCATGATTGATAATAAATTCTTCAGGTCGAATTGAAATCTGTACATTTTGATCCTTTTGATATTCTTCACGCACTGTATCAAGTGTTATTGCATAATTTGGAGTAATATTTAACTTTACTACACCATTATCCATCGTCACATTACCCTTCATAATATTTGTACGTCCAATAAATGTTGATACAAATAAATTACTTGGTCTTTGATACAAATCTTTTGGCGTCCCAATGTGTTGGATAACTCCATCTTTCATAACTGCAATCCGATCTGAAATAGCCATCGCTTCTTCTTGATCATGAGTTACATATACCGTAGTAATACCAACTTCATTTTGAATATCTTTAATAACAGTACGCATTTCAACTCTTAGTTTCGCATCCAGATTACTCAATGGTTCATCCATCAAAAGTACATCTGGCTTAATAACTAACGCACGTGCTAATGCAACACGTTGTTGTTGACCTCCCGATAATCGCTCAGGCATACGATCCTTGTATGAATCAATTTGTACTATCTTTAAGAATTTTTCAGTATCTTGTTCTATTTGTTCCTTTGGTACTTTTCTATTTTTCAAACCAAAGGCAACATTTTCCTTAACACTTAAATGTGGAAAAATTGCATAGTTTTGGAAAACCATCCCTATATTACGTTTTCCTGGATCCATATCATTTATCCTAGTATCGCCGAAATAAAAATCCCCACCTTCAATACTATTGAATCCTGCAATCATACGTAAAAGTGTTGTTTTCCCGCAACCAGATGGACCAAGAAGGGTGAATAACTCACCCTTTTTAATGTCCACAGAAAGGTTCGAGATGACCGTATTTTGACCGTATTTTTTAACTGCATCTTTGATTTTAATGTTTACGCTCATCTTTCTATCTCCTTTATTTAATTATTTTTGTAATGAAGCAAATAAATCAGTGTATTTAGTTGCTAATTCATCTTTATGACTGTTTACCCATTCGCGATCTTCATCAATTGTAGTAATGTCAACGATTGGAGTCATATAGTCTGCAGTTTTAGCTTCAGCTAAAGCTGGACGATTAGTTAATGTTGTACCGAAAATATCTTGTACTTCAGGTGTTAATATGAAGTCAATAAATTTCTTAGCATTATCCATATTTTTTGCACCTTTGATGATACCTGATGTTGCTGGTAAGTATACTGATCCTTCAGTTGGATATACTAATGCAACATTAGCACCGTCACGTACTAATTGAGCACATGGATCTTCATAAGATAAACCAACAATCATTTCACCATCTGCTACTGATTTATAAACAGCACTTGATCCTGATGCAACTTTTCCATCGAGTTGTTCAATTAATTTTCCAACATATGCCCAAGCTTCTTCAGATTCATATCCACCCATAGCAAGTAGAATATTGGTTAATTGTGCAAATGCACTCGAAGATGTTGCAGGATCTCCCATTGCGATTTTACCCTTTAATTCAGGATTTAATAAATCTTCATAACTTTCAATTTTGATGTCACCAATAAGATCTTTATTTACGATTAATACGCTACCATCAAGAACATAACTTGTAGTAAATCCAGATTGATTTTGATATGCTTCTGGCAATGTAGCATCCGCTGGTGAAACGTAGTTTTCCCATAAATCAGGATTTGAAATGTATTGTGAGTGAGCTCCACCAAACATGATATCTGCATATGGATCATCTTTCTCAGATTGAATACGTTTAATTAATTCACCTGTTCCTGCTTGAATAACTTCAACTTCTACGCCATAAGTTTCTTCGAATAAAGGAATTACGGAATTCATTAACCCTTCACTATTTGGAGAATAGACAACTAATTTACCCGTTGTTTCAGCTGTTGATTCTCCTTCTGGTTTTTCTTCTTTTGGAGCTGGTGTTGAGCATCCTGTTACCGATAGTAACAAAGCACCCATTAAAACTAATGATAGAAACTTTTTCATTTTCAGATTTCCCTCCTGTTTCTTAACTTAATTATAAAAACTGTGGTAACGCTTTCATATGGCATTATCCTACAAATTTGGCTAATTTATAAAACCAAATGAAAAGCTACTAATACGTAGCCTTTTCAAAATCTTTTGGTGAACACCCTATATACTTGTTAAATACGATGTTAAAGTACTTATAATTTTTAAATCCTGTCATTTCAGCAATCCTATAAATTGGATATTGTTTATCCTTAATCATTTCCACTGCAATCAAAATACGATATCGATTTAGGTAATCATTGAAGGTTGTCCCTGTTTCAGTTTTAAACTTATTGTTTAGAAGTGTTGCACTACATTGTAACTTCTCAACTAAATCGTACATTACAATCTTTTTTTGATAATTTTCTTGAATGTATTGAATCATTTGTGCAACAGTTACCGATTTATCAGTAAGTAAGAGTAACTTCTCGTTTAATACATTGTTTTCAGTGATTTCTTCTTTTTTGGAAATTTGAAACAAATAGCTTTTTCTCATTTCAATTTGTTCAATTGCTCTTCTTAAGGCATTCCGTAATTCCTCATGGTCAACCGGTTTTAAAAGATATTCACTGACACCAAAACGAATTGCTTGTTTAGCATAATCGAATTCATTATATCCCGAAACAATGATAGCACTATAATTGAATTCTTCTGTTGTTTCCTTAATCATTTCAAATCCATTCATAATTGGCATATTAATATCTACTAAAACAATATCTGGATGATGTTCTTTGATTTTTTGAACACCTTCTGATCCATTATTTGCTTCCGCTACTACATTACAATCAAAATCTGCCCAATTAATCGAATAGATAAGCCCCTTGCGAATTAGTGCTTCATCTTCAACTACTAATACTTTATACATACTCATCCTCCAACTTAATCATAATTGCAATTTTGGTACCTATACCTTCTCTAGATGATATTGTTAAACTTGAAGAATTACTATACTGTAGATGCAAGCGTTTTGCTACATTCGCAAGTCCTATGTGATTTGTATGGTTCATATCTTTGGAGTTAATCATTTCGTTGATTGTAGCTAATTCTTCTCGACTCATTCCTTCCCCATTATCTTCAACCTCTATAATTAGGTAATGATCAATAATATCTGCAGTTATCCAAATTGATAATGCATTTTTCTTTTTAAAGTTATGTTTTATACTGTTTTCAATTAAGGGCTGAATAATTAATTTCGGTATCACGCAGGGATAACATTTCTCATCTATTTTTATGGTATATTCAAATCTTTCTTGAAAACGCACCTTATTGATATCTAGAAAACTTTGTATATATTCCATATCTTCTTGTATGGATACTTTATCTTCACCATTGGAAATACTATATCTCAGTATTTTCGTTAACTTGAAGATTAAATCACTCGCCACATTTTGATCCATAATCATCGTATAGCGAATAGTTTCCAGTGTATTGTATAAGAAATGCGGATTAAATTGGGCTTGAAGTTGTTTAATTTCCATCATTCTTCTTAAATCTAATAATTGCTCATTACGTTGCGCTAATTGATTAATTTCACGAATCATATCATTTGTTTCTTTTGCGATTACTTCAAACTCATCATCCGTATGAATATCAATTTGTTTTATTTCACCTTTTTTCACTTTATCCATTTCACTCAACAAAACCGATAAAGACTCTGTTGTATTTTTTGAAATACGTTTTGAATAATAATCCAATAAAAAAGCAATACCACCAATTGAGAGGAGAATTAAGATAAATAACGTATTTCGATCAATGATTTCTTCTTGGTACAATAGACTAATGAATTTGTATCCATTTTGTGTTTTAACTTTTGTAGTGTAATTCAAATTGTTTATTTTAACACTATGATTCTCTATATCAAATGCAAGTTTCCTCATTTGTCTCACAAGCTGTGTTTCAGATGATGCTACAACTTGATTCTTTGAATCTAAAATAATGTAATGATCTGCAGGTTTGCGCTCAATATAATTTATTAAGTTAGAGTCCTTAATATAATATAGTGCAAGTACATCATGTGAAAGTAATCCTGCAACTACAGTAAATTCATGATAGTTACCATTAATTTTTCCATAGTAATTGAGTGATACATTTTCATTTTCGTCTTTGATATCTCTCAAAATCAATTTTTGATAACTCTTGTTTACAGCATCAAACTCTTCGTTTTGAAAACTTGTGAATAAGATATCCATATTGGAATCAAGTAATACTAAATCAAAACTGAAATCTCGAATGTTGTTGATGCTATACAATTCTTGATAAATAATTGAATCAACTTGTGGATGAGTAATGAAATACTCTATCTCAGGATTGTTCTTCATTGCATCTATACTCAAACTACAATCTTCTAAAAGTAACATAAATTGATTCTTAATACGATCATTACTTAATGTTAATTTACGTTCCTTATTATAATTATCATAATAATTCGCAAGTATAGTTAAAAGAACAATAGCGACAACTACAATCACTAAAGTAATTTTTAATATTTGTTTCCTCAATTTTTTCTGAAAGCGATTTTCCGTATTCATAATTTCCCCTAATGATTACTTTCAATCATTGTATAATTTTTATCTACTCCACGCAAACAAAGAAAAAAAGTTCCAAAGAACTTTCATTTTAAAATCATTGGTAAATAGGCAAGTGTACCAATAACACCTGTACCAAATATAATTGTAATTGCATTCATCTTATATTTTCTTAATAAGAAGAAAGCACCAATGAAAAGAACAAACTCAACAACTCTAAAGTTACCCATTACAATTGACTTTAAGTCCGTATTGAATAACCCTAGCATCAGAATCGATAAACCTGCAGATGCAATCATCGCAACTACTGCTGGTCTTAATGCCGCTAACACAGTTTGTACACCACTAAAATTACGATACTTATAATAGAAATGCGCCAGAAGTAAGCAAATTATGAATGATGGTAATATACATCCTATTGTACAGATTATCGCACCAAATGGTCCTGCAAGCCGTGTTCCTACAAATGTTGCAGAATTAATTGAAATTGGCCCGGGTGTCATTTCCGCTATCGTAATTAAATCTGTAAATTCTGCCATTGTCATTAGTTGATGAACATTCACTATTTGATTTTGAATCAACGGAATTGCAGCATAACCTCCACCAACGGAGAATAATCCAACTTGAATGAAACTTAAAAACAATTTAAATAGTATTTCCATTATTCAACAACCCCCAATTTCCCTTTATTCAGAAATAGATTTACACCTAAATCAATTAATCCAATCGCAAGACATACCAAAATAATAATCATTGCACTGATATCTAACACAACTGCACAATAGAATGCGAGTATCATCGAACCAATATACAATATGCGACGCGTTGCACAAACATTCTTCGCAAGATTTAATACAACATCAAAGATTACTGCTGCAACACCAGCTCTCATAACTTGTAAAGCTGTTGCAATATAAACGTTAGCCCTAAATTGTTCATAGAAAACTGCGATTATAGAAATAATAAACATCGGAGGTAAAATCGTTCCTAGTACTGCAACAAACGATCCTAAGATACCTCCCATACGATACCCCAATATTACAGAAGCATTAACTGGAATGGGTCCTGGTGATGATTGTGCAATTGCAGTAACATCCAGCATTTCATCTTCCTCTAACCAACCTAGTTTTTCTACAAATTCTTTCTTCATTAATGAAACAATGACAAATCCGCCACCAAATGTACATGCACTCAACATAAATGTTGAACAAAACAATTGCCAAAGCATTTTCTTACCTATATTCTTCTTCATTTTATCTCCCTAAATAACTTAACGGGTTAAATATATCATGGGTATATTATAATTTCCAATTATGATATATTATATTATATAAATATTCGTTATATGTGGAGGAATTATGTTAGATACGAAAATTGATACATTCTTAGCTGTTGCGAAATATGAGAATTATACGAATGCAGCACAATCATTAAATATGACACAACCTGCAGTAACACAACACATTCATAAACTTGAAGACTATTATGGTTGTCAATTGGTTGATAGTTCTAAACGATCAATACGACTCACTGAAGCTGGTTTATTGCTTTATGAATACCTAAGTCTTCAACAAGCAAATGAACAACAATTTCGAAACTTATTAAGTAAAACAATTCAACCACTACGCATGGGCGCATCGTTGTCTATTGCCGATTATTATCTTTCCAAAATCATCAACAACAATATTTTCCAAGAAAATGAACGTCTCCGTATTTCTGTAGAAAACACCAAAAATCTTCTTCAAAAACTACACACAAATGAACTTGATTGCGCTTGCATTGAAGGCCTATTCAATCATGAAATGTTTGAAGCATACCCATTAATTGAAGTTCCATTTATTCCTGTAGTCGCATCAAATCATCCCTATGCAAACAAATCAATTACTCTTAAGCAATTGCATGAGTTTCCACTTGTACTTAGGGAACCTGAGTCAGGAACAAGAGAGATACTTGAAAATTGGTTGGAGTTTAAAAATGCTCGTTGCCAATCTTTTAAAGAAATTATTGAACTTGGAAGCTTTACTCTTATTAAAGCAATCGTCGCAAACTCAACAGCTGTTACCTTTCTATATGAAGGTGTAGTTAAAAATGAAATCGCAAATGGCCAACTAAAAAAACTCCCATTAAAAGAGTTTAATTTACAACATCCATTTTATTTTGTTTTTAGAAAAGGTGATCCGAAAACGAAACACCTTTTAGCGTTCTATTCACAACTAAACGATAACTTCAAATCTTTAGATTCTTTATAATAGTTTTTCTAATCTCGTTATGAACTCTGTATATTCTTTATCAAAATCCTGAATCAGAAAATCTACACCTTCTAGATTATTTTCTTTAAGGTCAACTATGATGAGAGAAATCTTCTCATAATAGGGTATAATACCCAAATTCGCAAGTACTCCTTTTAATGTGTGTGCTTTGTTGAATGATTCAGTTAAATCATATTTTCCAAATACCTCTATTAACTCTTTTAGGTTCGTATCTTTTATTAAGTGTCGAAGAAGTGTTCTATAAAAATCTGCATTCCCGTTCAATCGTTTTAGTGCTCCCTCAACATCGCAACCTGTTTCTTTCAAGTAATCCAAATAAGTCATTTTAATCACTCTCCAATTCAATTATTGTTTGTATCTTGGCACAATTAGATTCACCCCAATGAATCTTTGATGCCATCAAAATAAACTTTCTCTTCCCAATTCGATAATCTTTATTCAATTCTTTTTCATTTTGTATTCGTTTATTGATTTCTTGAATCGCACTGGATAATCCAAAATGATGGGCTATTTCTTTTTCATCTATATCATTTTCATCCTTTATAACACTTGCGATTCTCTTATTTGTATAATATACAAAGCCTGTTTCCATATCTGAGATATAAATATAAGCGTTCAATGCATCCAATAACCATTCTTTTTCTACAGTAGATCCATAACGTGCAAATACATGTTGTCCTTCACTATAGAAACAACTTTTAGATTTACCTAAACGTTTCGCATTATACAGTGCTTCATCTGCATGAAGGTAAAGTTCACTACGAGATGTCCCATCTTCAGGATAATAAGATATCCCAATTGAACATGATGGTAGTTCTCCTTCATATTGTGACATTGATTTACTAAATGTATAAATGATACTATCCGCAATTTTCTTTGCTTGTTCCTTACTTTTCATATCTTTTAGAAGGACAATAAACTCATCTCCCCCTAATCTTCCTAATGCATGTTCACCATAACAACAATCAATCATGATATTCGTAAATTCAACTAATACCTTATCACCAAAGAAATGACCATATACATCATTAACACGCTTAAAATTATCAATATCAATAATCATTAAAGCTGCTGGTTTTTTAATATCAATCAAGTATGTTTCAATTTCATGACGAAAAGCTGCGCGGTTAAGTAATCCAGTAAGTCCATCAGTTCTACCTGCACGAATAGCGCGTGTTAATTCCAATGTATTTTTAATTCTTTTTCTTATTATTGTTGAATTGTAAGGTTTCTCTAGAAAATCGATAGCTCCCGCTTCAATAATTCTTTCCTCAACATCCTTCGACTCAATACCCGTCATCGCAATGACTGGTATTTCTTGATATTCCTTAATTTTCTTAAAACTATCAAGGAATTCATAACCATCCATTACTGGCATAACAATATCAAGTAGAATTGCTTTTATATCATTATAGTTTTCTTCAAGGATAGTAAGCGCTTCTTGCCCATTACTGGCTTGAAGATAATTATACTCATCTGTTAGGCATTCGATTAGGATTTTACGGTTAATTTCGACATCTTCAATGATTAAGATTATATCTTTCATAGAGTTCTCCCAAGTAAATCTCATTAACTTCATTATATACCAAGGTGAGACAAATTAAAATAGGCACGTTAGGTGTGCCTATTCATGTGGTTCAATTGTAGGAAAATGACTTGCATCATCAACAGAATTCAATGATTTTTCATAATAA
>NZ_JAVWNC010000016.1:0-43195 GCF_036637135.1 Anaerorhabdus sp.
TCAATGCAAATACAGCGGATACAAATCCGATGAAATTAATTGACAATACATTCATATTTATACCTATCTATTCTTTTCGAATTTTCGTTTTGATTTCACTACTGAAACTAATGATAGAATTGCAAATATTGTAAACCCAATGATTGATAAAATAGCTCCTTCTTTAAAACCGGTAGGAGTAAAATACATTTCAATATTATTTTCTCCTGCAGGAAGTCCCAACCCAAGAAGCCCGCCATTCACCATGAATGTCTCCACTTCTTTGCCATTATTGAATACCTTCCACCCTTTATCGAAAGGTATTCCTGTTACAACAAATGAGGTCTTATCAGATTTCTGTGTTGCAAATATATGATTTCCTGAATAACGAATATTTTCCATTTCAGATTTGCTATCGCTAATAAATTTTTCTATTTCTATTATGTCTGTATTCTCAGCAATAACACTAGTTAGAAACAAACTCGTATCATTAATTGTTAAATATTCTTCCTCACTCATAACATTATCATATGGAGTTCCAAATTTTCTATAATTTTCATTTCTATATATTGATAATCCCCCTCTAAAATTATTCGTAATTAACTTCCAGTCCATATTCTTTGGTAACTCTTCTTCGTTTATAACAACAGCATACTTCGTATTAAAAAGAGTAATCAAATTTGGATCTTGAACATTTATCATCCACCAATTATCTCCATTTTGAGTCAACTTTTTCATCTGATTATAACTTGTTTCATATGTAGAATCATATGTAATAAGACCTTTAAGTTGATAAAAAACATTCATATTTAAACTATAATTATAGTAAATTGAATTCTTATTAACATAAATTCTATAAAACTCCATAGGATTAGCGTTCTCTAATGAATTCATATACTGATTGAATTCTCCTTCATTATCCTCGAGAACATGGGTTGAATTATCTAAGAATTCATATGTTACTACTTTAGTCATCATTAATTCATCATAATAGAAAATCGAACCAAATAAAATGGATTCAATTATTGCGAAAATCATTACTAATAAAATATTCTTTTTTCTTAAAAGCAATGTAATGACATACAATAATACTCCAACAAAACAGAACAAGATAAATTGCTTGCTATAAATGCTGAATAATTCATTTGTTTTCCCAAGAATAACTGAATATAAGGGAATTGCAAATAAACAAATAAGCAATAAAATTAATCCCGTATTACGTAAGACTCTAAAATTAATCTTTGTGTAATCATCAATGAATTCCATTACTAACAATATATTCATCATTATAATAAAACAAGTCCAGCGAAATGATGGCTCTGAAAATCCATGCATCATTGAATCTAATCCTGGAATAAATAAAATTAATATAAAAACAGAATATAGTAAAATATTTTTCTTAATCTTAAATTTATTTTCACCAATGAATAATTGTGGTAGTAATATCGCGACTAATGATCCCGCCCATAAATTTAACTCACCTATTGAATACCAAGCATTAAAAATGGTGTTATCATACCACATAATGTGTACATGACTTGGTGTAAAAAGACTTACAAGAAGGTGTAAATAAACACTAAACTGTTCGAAAAAGAATTGCGAAGACTGAACATCCCCCACACGTGCATTCATCAAGATAAATATTATCGAAGGTACAAATATTACAGACGCCATTAAAATACCAACAAAATAATTTAAAATCAACATAAAACTTGATTTAATAAACCCTTTAAAATTTGAGTTTATTGTATAAAAGCGATATGTAAAATAAATTACAAGAAAAATTGATGTGGAGTAAAACATATAAAAATTATTAATTACTAAAATAAACACAGAAAAAATAAAGAATAATGTTTTCTTATTTCTTAGATATCTCTCCGTTCCAATGAATATTAAGGGCATAAGGGCAAAGAAAGAAAGAATTTGCGATTGAGTTGTAAAGAAAACTGAATATGAGCAAAATGAGTATAGAATTGCTCCAAAGCAACATGTTTTTTCTTTGTAGTTAAATTCTTTAATAAGAAAATACATCAAAATTCCACTAGTAAGAAATTTCAAATAGTTAAGAATAATTGTTAAATCATAATAATTTAATCCCTTAAATAAATAACCAATATAAGCGAAAACATCTCCCATTAAATAGAAGCTTTTAGAGGCAAAAAAATTATTCCCCAAAAAATAGTTGAATGAATAAAATGGTAATTCACCCGTTCCAAAGAAATTATCAAGCAATTGATAGAACTCATGATAAAGAGGATGCCATATTTGTTGAGAGTCATATCCCATAATTGTAGGTTGTTTGGTTACTAAATATGGTAATAAAAATATTCCATATCCTATTGTTATAATTAAAAATATTAATCCTATTGATTTTATCGATTTTCGCATTTAAATCTCACCCCTTAATATAACTACCACTTTACCAATTGATTCCCTTTTACTAGAAATGCCTGTTTAGCTAACTTAGCCATTGGATCATCTGAATAAGAATCAGAATAGAACTTATCAATATCATTCCTGTTCAGTTCTTGGTCAAATCTAACAACTTTTTCTTCACCATAACAGTTTAGTCCTCTATATTCACCAGTGAATTTATTAACCTTTGATGCAATTAAATACCTAATACCTAATTTATCCATGAATGGTTGAAGCAGAAACTCAGGAGATGCTGAAATAATAACATCATCTTCTTTTTGTTGTTCAATATACCATCTCTTAATACAATGCATATGATTATCCACAAACAGTTCTAATTCTTTATCAATATTGGGTATGTATTTAAACATTGAATAGACATTTGTCTTGAATTCTGTCTTTGAAATATTTTTCAAAACATATCTTATTCCTTTTATTCCTACTTTTGGTAAAACAAGTAATGTCTTTGGATATTTCTTAACCAAATAAAAGACAAAATCACGTGTACTATCTCCATCATAGATAGTTTCATCAAAATCGTAAACGTTCATAATTTCCTACTTTCTAAGTATGTATGTATCACCTTGCGTTACTAAAGAGAATGTATCTATAAGATAACCACTTGAATTATCAATGACACTAATAGTTATATCTGCCTCTGGTGAATTCATAACTACATCATCTATCATTAGTTCACCTTCACTATTAACAATAACTTCGTGTTCATTTATTATCTTTTTATATTCTTGATAATCATATGAAAGAAGTGATTCTTTCTCTTCTGATAAAATAATAAGTTGATTCTGATCTAACTTATCAAAATCAAGTCCAAGTTCCTTAAGAACATTTATTCGTTCTTCAGGAAGCCATATACCATTTGAAACTTTATAATTTATAATAACTGTCGCATCAATTTCTCGTGCTAAGTCGTACCAATCTTTGATATCAGTGATTTTATTTAATAATGCATATTCAGTTTTTATATATAACTCATTGTATTCTTTATCATACATTTGATTACTATTCGTAAATTCATAATTACTTACAATATAATCTGATAAGTAATTCGTTATTTTTAGAGCACCTATTACATTTGCATGCCAAGTACTACCATCGTAATCAAAATGGTAATTGATTTCATCATACATCTGATTAAAATTGACATATGGTATATCCTTATCTAAAGCATAGTTTTCTATGTATTTGTAGATTTGAGCATCATCTTCTGAAGCGTAGTAAGGAGTTTTAACCAATAACAACTCGATTTGGTTTCCTTTGCATAATTCAATAATTTCATTTAAGGCATTAAGTTTTGCTTCATCTGGTTCTATAATTTGATTATTTTCAACATAAACATAGTCTGAATCATATTGATTGTATGGATAAGCCAATGCATATCCAAAGTTCGTATTATCAAATTTTAACAAGGCATTTTCAAAATCTTTTTGCTGCATCGAAAATAAACGATTATGATACTTATAGATATCAAATACATTTTTTCCAACTTCATCATCATACGTTTCTATGGCATCAATTTTATTTCGATTTAGTTTTAAGTCTTCCGTATTGACCTTTGAGGAACCTTCGGTTCTACAAGATTCTATCGAGTTTGATAAACCAAAGACATCCAGTACAATTAATGATGGATTTTGCGTACGTATAGCCTCTTTCATAAATTGTAGTGTAATTTCAATTTGTTGACATTCCCCTGCGAATATATAACTATTTAAACCTGTATTCTTCCACAGTATTGATGGGTTAAAACTATAAAACATATGACTAGTTCCAAATAGTATTACATCCATTGAATTTTCTTCTAATTCATAAAATCCATCAATCTTTGATGTCATATCAGAAGGTCTAGCTAATTTATTAGGTCGAAAATAATTAGAAAAAGAAAATAGCAAAAAAATAGTAATCATTACTATACTTAATACCTTTACTCCAACTTTAGCAATATTCTTTTTCATAGTTCAACCCTTTTCTATCGTATTATAACATAGAAAAAAGCAGCCATTTTACTTATTTTTGGCTACTTTTATTCCCTGTTAATCTAACAATTATCGACATACAAATGTAGTTGACGGGTATTGTTATTGGTAAAGAAATCAGTTTTGCATAAGTTTTTGGAACTCCTACATTAACTGCAAGCATTACGATTAACATATTTATTATCATTCCTGGTAGATAACTCAACGGGAATGAAACTGCATTCTTCCATGTGCATTTTTCATGATACGTAAACTTCATATTCATAAAATATGAAATTACCATAGTAATCGCATCTCCCGAAAAACTTGATAATGAAGGTGCAAGATTGATATTAACAAAGATAATATATAGCACTTGTGATGCTATTGTATTAAATGCTCCAATTAACCCAAATGTTAGAAACTGCTTATTCAAAAACTTCTCTTTAATTTTTTTTATCATATATTTACCTTTTTCCTTAATAATTATACCAAATCCTCATGTTTAATCAATTCATTGTTCATGGTATAATTAGGTCATTCTAAAGGGGAATTTTATGCTTAAGAAAGAAAGAAAACACATATTTACCTTATTTTGTATATTAACCTTGATAATTGGGGTTTATTTTTTACAATATATCATAACAAACTCACCAGTCCAATATGGAACAGATATAAGACCTCAATGGTTTTTATTTTATGAAGAGTTTAGAAACTTAATGACTAATTTAGTTGAAAATAGGTCTTTACCATTTTATTCATGGTCTAGTTTCTTAGGTACTAATTTTTTCGCATCTAAAAGTTACTACCTTATGGGAGACTTATTTAGTTATATTGGTTTATTATTTAAATCTGATTTCTTCAGCACTGCTCTTATTTTGGAGATAATGAAATTTTATGTTGCTGGTTTTTCAACTTATCTTTTATTATCCCAGTATAAAATAAAACCAATCATTAAAATTGTTGGATCAATTTCTTTTGCATTCAGTGGTTGGGCTATCTTCTTTAGCGGACAGCTTGTATTCCTATCATTTTATGCATTGGTTCCACTTTATTTCGTTGGGGTTGAACTATACTTACAAAAGAAGAATGCAATGTTATTCATATTACTAACTTCAATGTGCCTGTTTACCAATTTCTATTTCTTCTTTACGCTTTCCTGTTTTACCGTTGTCTATGTAATTTATCGTTACTATATTTTAAATGATAATTTTAAAACTTTTATTAAAGATATTTCTTTGATGATACTTTATTATCTAATTGGTGTATCAATAACAATGATTTTAACTTTACCAACAATCCACTATATTTTAGGAAGTGATAGGTTAGGAAATTTCAAAGAAGGTATTTTCTTTAATCAAATACAAGTTTATTTACATGAACTTTCATCAATGTTTGTACCAAATTACCTTTACATTTATAGTAACAATACATTCGAAACTAGTTTTCACTACACAAGAGAAATCGCAATGTATTGTGGTTTAATCAATGTTATTTTGCTCCCTTGTGTTCTAAGTTTCAAAAATAAGTTTAAGAAAGCAACTATATCTGTCTGGTTATGTTTTCTATTAATTTTAATCTTTCCGCGACTTGGCTCTGCTGTCCATGGATTTGGAGATCCTAGTTTCAGATGGACTTTCTTTATGATTTTATTCAATATAATTACTTCTTCTGTTATTTTGAATGAAATAAGTACTCTCGATAAGAGGATAATAAAAATATCTGCTATTTCTATGAGCATATTTCTTATTACAATTATTCCAATAACTGCTATGATTATCGGTAAAAGTATTTTCGATTACAAAACGCAATGGTTATTATTCAGTATATTCGCTATACTGATACTTATTTACTTATTTGTTTTGTTGAAATCGAAGAATGTACTTAAACTCATACTAATTCTTACCACCTTAGAGCTTGGACTAAGTGGATATAAACTATTCCACGATAAGTTAAGTTTATCAGAAATACAAGATAGAAAATTTATTAATTCTGTCACCCATGTTTTACAGGACTATGACAATCAATTAAATGAGATGTTAGATGCCATTGAGCCAATAAATAATTCTCAATACTACAGAGTATTCGTCCCTCATAGTTCGTTATATTGGGACTATAGTCACAATATGTCAATTATTTATCAATTAAATGGTACAATGACCTACGATTCAGCTTATGCTCCATCCATTAATGATTTAAAATTACTTGAACCTTCAATAAAAGATTTTGAGTCAGAATGGATATTCAATATAAAGGATATCGATTTGTTGAATTTTATTAATGTAAAATACGCAATTGTTTCATCAGAAGAAGAATTACCACCTGATGGAAATTGGCGTTTATTATCAGATTCCTTTAGGTCAAGTTTATTAATTTATCGTAATGATGATTATCGTGATCTTGGAACAACGTATTCAAAGTTCAAAGAAATAGATGACTACACAAATGCACAAAGTCTATTAGATACGATTTATGTAGATTCGAATGATTTTGATGAAATCAGTCAATTATTAAAAAGTGACACAGTTTCTGTGTTAGAAAATATTCAGTACTATAACAACCAATTATCAGGTTATGTCTATAGTGATGATCAGAGTTTTATGGTTATTTCTCTTCCGTATGATTCAGGATGGAAGGTATTTATTAATGGTAAAGAAGTGAAATCATATAAAGTTAATGGTGGTTTTATTGGGATTCCTATTCAAAAAGGAGACAATCAAATTGAAATGTATTTTACTCCTGAAGGATTCAAAATAGGAGCAATGTTAAGCTTTGCTGGTTTAATGCTTTATATTAGTTATATTATTTTTTTCATTAGAAAGGTAAATAAATAGTATGTATTTAGATGAATTGCTTTATAAGAAAATTAAAATTAAGCACCTTGAGTTCAAAATACTTGATTTGGTTTTAATAATCCTAATCACATCTTTAGGTTTATATTTAAGATATAAATTGTATCCATTTGAATCCCAAGATTATATTCAAAATCTTTCTCGGTGGTGGGATAAATTAGATGCAGCTGGTGGTATTCCTGGTCTTAAATTATTAGTTGGAAATTATACTCAACCTTATGTTTACTTAATGGCTCTTGGAACGTATTTACCTTGGTCAAGTTTAACAGTTATCAAGACTATTTCAGTTGTATTTGACTTAGCTTTAGCCATAATTATTGCAATCACTGTGTTTCATTGTACAAATCATAAAACTAAAGCATTATTTGCGTATTGTTTTACATTCTTAGCACCAACAGTTGTAATGAATTCTGCTTTATGGGCTCAATGTGATTCTGTAATAATGGTTTTCATTGCCTTAACAATTCTTTTCTTCCTTAAAGACAAACCTCAATATGCTTGTATTAGTTTTGGAATTGCAATGGCTATCAAGATTCAGTCAATATTTATCGCACCTGTTTTCCTTGTTTTATGGATGAATAGAAAACTTAAATTAAAACACTTATTACTTATACCCTTATCCTATGCGATTTGTTTCATTCCCACTGCTCTTGCAGGTGGAAACTACTTTGATGCATTAATATTTGCATATTGGCAAGTTACTACAACTGCTAATGATTTATCATTTAATTGTGCAAATATGTGGGCTCCAATTAGATCATTGGTTAATTATGATATATCAAAAAGTGCAACACTTCTTGCACTTTCTACTACTTTTCTAGCTGCTTACATGTGCATTAGAAGAAAGCTTGATTTAAATAAGTACTTACTTATTTCATTATTCTTACTTTTCTCACTTATCATTCCTTTCATGTTACCTCATATGCATGAAAGATATTATTACTATGCAGAGATTATAGCTATCGTTTACGCTATGATGAATACAAAGAAAATCTATGTTCCAATAACTATTATGTTTGTTTCCGTATTCTCCTATTTACCATTTTTATTTAACATTGAACCAATTAACTTAAGTGTACTATCTATAGCAATACTTATATTAATAGTTGATCTCTCTCTAGATGTAAAAAATCAACTGAATAAGAATTCAATAATGTAGGGAGAAATTAAAATGAAAGAACACCTACGTAGATATTATAAACTTTATCTATTCTTCTTATTTCTATCAGTTGGTATATTCCTATATACATTTATATATAATAAAGGCATTTTCATATTTGATGGAGATACATATCAACAAACCTTCAAATACTATTTAGGAGGATGGGAGAAAGTTCATTCTGGTACATTAAGTACTTGGGATTGGTCTTTAGGCTTTGGTGGAAACATATTTTCCTATACATTATACTTCATTTCATCTCCCGTTTTTTGGTTTTGCACTCTGTTTCCGAAAGAGTTTATTCCTTATTCATTGTTAATCGCCAATATTTTACAACTCTGGTTAGGTTTAATACTCACCTATCACTGGTTACAAAAACTGAATAAGAATTCTATAGCTTCGATAGTCGGCGCGATTACCTTTATCTTTTGCGGCTGGAATTTGGGCTATATGCGTTATGAACTTTTATTAATTGCAACTGTTTTCTATCCACTCTCACTCTACTATACAGAGGTATATTTAGAAAAAAAGAAGTTTCTTGGTTTATGTATCTCATTAGGTTTACTGGGTATAAGTAATTATCTTCTATTATACCAATTCATACCCTTTCTTTGCTTATATACATTAATGAGATATTTAAATATTAATAAAAATAATCTTCACCTAAAAAATACTGTAATAGAAAGCCTTAAGTTTTTTTCTTTAGTGATTTTAGGAGTTCTATTAAGTTCCATTATTTTATTACCAACAGCCTTCATCATTTTAAATATGCCTCGCTTTTCTTCAGGCGATAATTCATCATTATTACTAATGAATGGATTTAGAGAAATATTTAAAATTTATTCAAGTTTGTATACACCTGTTTTAGAAAGACAAAACGTGAACTTTTTTATTGAAGCAAGTCAACATGGTAACATCGGTTGGGGTGGAGGCGCTAGTCTTTATAGTATGATTATTACTCCTTTACTTTTACCTCTAATGGTTTGTCTAAAAGATAAATTTAAAAGAAATAGTTTTCTTCTTCTTGAAATACTTGGATTCATCTTCTTCTTATTTCCATTCTTTTCAAAGTTATTCAATTTTTCTATTGATACTCGCTGGTTATTTATGCTTGTCCTAATTAATACAATAATTATTTCATCTATACTTGATAGTTTTATTTCTCATGAACTTCAAAATAAATATATATTATTTTCTTTCTTTATAAACTTACTAGTGCTATGTTGTATATTTTTCATATCATATTATTTTAAGTTAACATCTATTCAAAATTTAACTTTCTTAGTAAAATCAAGTTTTGTGCTCATACTGATTATGCTCCTTTATACTCTTATTATTTATAAGAATAAGTTTAGTTTACTTTTAGTTGTACTTGCAATTGAAGTTTTATTTTGTGGAGTACTTTTATTTAAATTTAATACCCCTCTCCCTTACACAATGTACGACAGTGAAAACTATTCAAGTTCACCTGTCCAATGGATTAAAGAAAACGATCAATCATTTTATCGAATTCTTTATGATAAGAGACAATTAAACTATAACGATGATTTACTTGATATTACTGCTGCTAACGAGCCTTTAGCACAAGATTTTAAAGGGATGAGTTTCTACTCTTCCTTATACAATGTAAATCAAGAGGAGTATTTAGGCAGATTTAAATCTACTTGGTTAATGTCTCAATTGATTGGTAGAGAGAATAGTTACAATCTTTTATCCGCGAAGTACTTTTATTCTTATGCACCTGTTCAACCAGTTCCATTCGGATATGAGTTAATCGAAGAAACATCCTCTTACAAAATTTATAAAAATGAAAATTTCTTAGAACTAGGATATGTTTGTCCAAACACAATTAATTCTTCTGTTGTCTCTAATCTAAGTTACTTGCTTCAAGATCAAATTATGCAAAAATATTGTGTTACCAATAGTTCACCAAATATCACAGTAGATGAAAGTAATCTAGAACTTCTCATTTCATTTGCTGATGCAGAAACAAGAATTCTTGAATTTGATAAGCCTATAAGTAATAAACGCCTCTATATAGAAAATTTTGGAATACCTCATTTAGAAGTTCGAACCTATTTCGAAGAAAGAGAGGTGGACATCATTGACTTATGGCAATTTAATTATAGCTCTATTGTAATAGATGAAAATCAACCTATTGATAAGCTAGTTATTGTTGGAGCTGATGAATATGGATACGGAACTATGGTAAATGTTTATGAAGAGGATTTAAATGGTTCCTATGAGAATGCTTTCAACGAAATGAGAAACAACAGTTTTACAAATGTATCTGTCACTAATGACATAATTAAAGCTACAATTAATGTATTGGAAGATAATAAAACAATATTTACTTCAGTTCCAATTGATGCTGGATGGAATATATATGTTGATAATAAGAAAATCGAATATGAAGAAGTTAATTTTGGATTTATTGGTTTTAATTTGGATAAAGGGATATACGATATTCGCTTTGAATACACTGCTCCACTATTTAGAGAAGGTATTTATATGAGTATTTCTTCTCTAATTCTCTTAGTTGCTTTGAATTATTTTTCAAAACGAAAGAGACAATATTAATGAAAAATTAAGATTTTACTATTATTTACATGTTATAATTTCTCACGGAGGGTTATTTATGATTAAGAATATACTCAAACATTTACGCAACAATCTTGATATTATATTTGTATTTCTTTCAATAATATTCATTGAATTGTTCATGCGATACTATTTAGGATTAGATACAATTGCAACTAGACCCTTGCTATTTAGCATTTGGTTTGCTGGTTTATTATCTTCCTTGATGTTTTGTATGGGGAAGAAAACTCGAATCATCTATGGTGGATTTATTGTATTATTCTTCGGTGTTCTTGCACTTGCTCAATCGTTACATTACCATTTTTTCTCAACATTCTTCTCAGCGGCAAAAATTTCAATACTCAAGGAAGCACTAACCGTTAAAGGAGAAGCTGTCTCTAAATTTGATATAAAATTACTGGTGTTCATTCTTCCTTTTATTGGCTACATAATTACTCAATTTTTAAAAACGAAAGAGAATACTTATACTAAAAAAATCAGATTCGGTTTATCTGGTATCTTATCATTATTCTTCATAATAAATATTATTATTCTTACAACTACATACCCTGTAAAAAACATCAAAACTGAAAGTGATGCTTATTTATTCAATACTTTATATAATAAAGTTAAGTCGGTTGAAAGATTAGGATTCTATCCTTATACATTCAAAGATCTATATATGGTATTATTTGAGGGCGGTTCAAATGTAGAAAAACAGATTGAAGATATTAATTCCTATCTTGCAAATAACGGATATACGCACGAGCCAAATGAATTTACTGGTATGTTTGAAGGAAAGAATCTAATTCTAATCTTATGTGAGTCGTTAACTGATGTTGCAATCCAAGAAGAATTAACCCCAACGCTATATAAGATGAAAACTGAAGGTATTACATTTAACAATCATTACGCTCCTGTATATCAATCAGCAACCGCCGATAGTGAACTTGTTAGTTTGACTTCATTATTTCCATCTATAAACTATGGTCCGACAGCTTATGCATTCTACAATAATACATTTAGCAATACGCTTGCCTCTGAGCTGAATGATAGGGGATATAATTCGAATTCGTTTCATTCATTTTATGGCGATTTCTATAATAGAAAAACACTTCACAAAAACTTAGGATTCGATTATTTCTTTGCACAAGAAGATTTGTATTTTGAACAACGTGATGATTGGCAAGATGCATATAACTGGAATCTTGATAAAGATTTAACTGCTCAAACAATGGCTAAAACATTTGATATGAACGAATATCCATTTTTCGATTTTATACTTACCGTTTCAGGACATATACCGTACAACCCTTATCGTTATGAAATGGAAGGTGATTTATGGGGAACTATGCAAATCTTAGGAGAAGAGAATAATCCATATTCTATAGAGGCATTATGCTATTTTGCTGGTCAACATGCTTTAGATCAAGGTATAGAAACACTAATTACTAGTTTAGAAGAAAATGGTCAATTAGAAAACACAGTAATTGCCATATATGGTGACCATTATCCTTATGGGATGTCTACAAATGCAAAAAATGAGCTTTATGATTACAATTACGATTATGAAATGAATAAAGTCCCATTCATAATTTGGACTCCAAATATGGAGGCTAAGCAAATTGATAATGTCTCATCTACTTTGGACATTTATCCAACATTAGCTAATTTATTCAATATCAATTTAAATGGTCAATATATTGCAGGTAGAGATGCTCTATCCAATATACCTGGAACAGTTATTTGGGATAATTACTCATGGTTAACTGATAAAGCTTATTATGATTCAACACGACAAAAAATAACTAAATTTGATACAATTAGTGATTCTGAAATCGAAAAAATTAACCAAGATATCATTGACAAGATTGATATTGGACAATCCATATTAATTACAGATTATTACAAACAAGGACAAGAGTAGAAATATAATTGAAAAGATACTTTCTATTTAAAAATCTCACCTACCTAAACAAATGATATTTTAATTCTCATCTGTTTATAGAAAGTGAGATTTTTTTTAACTTTTGGAAAGTTATCAATTTCGAAAAAAAACTCCACCTTTTAACTAATGAATATTCATTTGTCTATTAAGTGGAATTATATATTATTACTTATTGATCAAAATATCTTTATTGAATTGATTCTCCGTTATAAAATCTGAATATATTCCGAAAAAATGATAATCATTTACAATCTCTCTAGCTTTATCTGTATCATTAACGGTATGAATATATACATTAAACTGTCCTCTATTATCATTGTCATTAATTGCATACGCAACAACTCCTTGAATAACCTTTTCAGCCCAGTCATTGTCCATATGCATTACAACTACACGGATACCTTTTTCCTTTACTGTCTTATAGATTTCTTCACCATTTGATTTATCATAAATAGAATATAATGTATAAATTATCTCCGGAAATTCATACTCTTGTTGAAGCACATCTATAATCTCAGGATTGTAGGCTTGAGGAATGATTCGAGTAATTAGTTCCGGATCCACTTCGTTTACGACTTCCATTAACTTGTCATATACAATTCGAGTTCCTTCTACATCAAACATTTTAGAATCTATTATCAGATAAAAATCTTGCTTCTCTTGCATAATTTCTAGAACTTCCTTAAAAAATAAAGGTGTATACTTATCATATATTTTAGCGTTTTTGAATTCTTCATTTGATAAAGGTTCCTTTATATCGCCACCGATGTTTGTAAGTTTAGTTCTAAAATCTTCCCAAGTATGCGCTAAACAAATATCACCTTCTAGTGTTGTTTCCAAGTCAATTTCAAACAACCTAGTTCCTTGACCATAATTGTACTCAAACGCTTCCAGACTATTTGTATAGTCATGATTATCGATTCCACCCATAGCGTGTGCCATAACACGATACTCTCTACTCCAATCTAGAGTAGTTGATTGATTATCAGTTACAATTGGTGTCGCTTGTAAATTCGCTTCTGGGTATTGTTTAGATTTACTAACAAAATAATATCCTACACAACATATAGCTAAAAAGATTGCTAATATAATCAAGAATTGATTTTGCTTATTTTTCATATGTTCTACTCCTTCTATTTGATGAGTTGACTATTTTTTGCGATTTAAATCCTCTTCCTCAACAATATAAACTGGTCTATTTCTCGATGCATCCATGCTTCTCCAAATATATTCTCCTAAAATGCCTAGAGTTAATAAAATTAGTCCAGAAAATGCCAAAATTAGGATAGCTAAACTTGTATATCCAGCTACTGCTATTTTACCAGTAAATTTATCAATTAATACTTTAATCCCCCATATACATGATAAAACAAATGAAGCAAATCCAATGAACGTAATAAATTTTATAGGTGCGAAAGAAAAACTTACTAATGAATCTACAACCAATTTTACTTTTTTCGCTAATGTCCACTTCGACTTTCCTATTTCACGCTGTTTTCTTACATAATAAATACAATCAGTTTTAAAACCACACCACAGAATTTGTAATTGTAGCGATGAATTTTTCTCATCTAGTAGCTCTAGAGCTTTTATAACTTTTCTATCTAATAAATACCTATCAAATCCTGTTTTAGGCATGTTTTTTAATGCCAACTTTCTTACTAGCCAATAATATGTATTTGAAAAAAGTTTTTGTGAGAATCCCTCTTCTCTATCTTTTCTAACAGCTAATACAACGTTATTCCCCTTCTTCCAACTTTCAAACATCTCTAGTATGATCTCGGAAGGTTCTTGAAGATCAGCAGCCTTTAGCACAGCACAATCCCCAATTGAATTAGAGAAACCACATAAGTTTGCAGCATGTTCTCCGAAATTTCTTGAAAGACGAATACAATGAATTTTATTGTCTTTCTTAGCTAAATCTGACATAACATTCCATGAATTGTCCTGAGATCCATCATCTACCATTACAATCTCATAATCATCTTCTTTATCTAATTTAGTTAAAACTTTTTCATATAAATCATTATATAATGGAATTAAATTATCTTCATTATAATATACAGGAACAACAATTGATAAAACTGACATATAAATCCTCCCTTTATAGCATATCTATTATACATAAAATTCTATATCTTTTCCTAATTATTACTTTTTCTCTTTCTAATAAATTCCATAACTCCAATGCTAAAGGTTAATAGCAACCCTAATCCCGATAAAATAGCACCCAGTTTAAATCCTTTTGGTGTAAAATACATTTCTAAATAATTATCACCTTTATCAATAGGAATTCCAATAAATCCACCATTTACCTTAAATGGTTCTTTCTTAATGCCATTATTGATTATATTCCACCCTTCATCATATGGTAATGTCAAAATGGCAAAACCATCTGTTGTTGAATTAAATTGAGTAAATAAACTATTGTTCTCATAGTTAACATAATCAACAGTTATTGTTCCTTCATTTAGAAATGATTTTATTTCTTCATAGTTATCTTCTTCACTGATAACTGTATCTAAAATTTTTGTTACACAATTATCTACTTTACAATTACTTATACTATCAATTTTGCTATAAAGTTGTATAAGCGGTCTAAATTGCATGTTCTCATAAACCTTTAGCCATCTATAGTTGTCATTAATCAAATTCCATTGAATTCCAACTGGCAAATCAGCTTCATCTACAACTATTGCATATCTTGTATTCAAAAATTCCATTAATATTGGATCATCAATTAATATCTCATGGTAATCCTCTTTATTCATTATTAAATTCATTTGATTCCAGCTTGGAGAATAGGTTGAATCATAAGCCATTAAACCATTTATCTGATATATTAAACTCATATTTTGACTCAAATTCCAATATAATTTATTATAGTCCACATAAACACGATAATACTGATCAGGGCTTAAGCTATCCAAATAACCGCTTAAATCACCTCGTTTATCTTCTAGTACATGAGTTGCTTTATCTATAAACTCATATGTTCCATTTTCATCCATATTAATTTCTTTGTAAAATTGAAATGTTGCAAATGAAGTTAATTGAATAATCGATAAAATAAGAAATATTATTTCAAACTTTTCCCTTTTTTTGAGCAAAAAGTAAAAGACTATAGCCCATATAATCGAAATAAATAATAATGCATAATTATATTGATTTGTTGTAAATGAAAAGTCGTTTATATATCCCATTAAGGCAAAAAATCCAGCTACTACTAATAGGATATAAATTATCACCGTCTTCTTTAAAAGATTAATGTTAATATTTACATTATCGCTAGATAAAAATTGGCAGATAAAGATAACAAAAAACATTATCGTTATATATGTCCATCTAAATGATGGTTCTGAAAAACCATGAATAGCTGAAGTAAGTAGCGGGAAAATAAAGAAAACAATATTAAATACTAGAAATAACATGTTTGCTTTATTTGCTTTATTTTCTTTATTTTTAATCGAAAAGTGTTGAATTAATAAAAATAGACTTCCCGTCCCAATAAATAGAAAACATTGCTTAATTGCATATGGTAAATCAAACATTAAATCATAATTCCATAATGAATTATACAAATAGGTTGGAACCAATAGTGATAGCATATTATTTATTAAAATACGTAAGTCATATATTAATCCTAAATTAGAACCACTTCCAACACGACTGTTTCCAAGTATATATAATAGTGAAGGTACCAATACTATGGCAGATAAGAAAATACCTATAAAATATAATGACAAGAACAAAATGGATTTTTTAATAATTCCTTTAAAACTCTCTTTCAAAATATAATATCTAAAAATATAATAAAAGAATGCGAATATACTGAGAGTAATCATAAAATAATAATTATCTATAAACAAGAAAAATACGCAGAAAATTAGAGGTAACTTTCTATTATTTTGTAAGAAATGCTCAATAACTAGCAATAATAATGGCGCCAACGAGTAAAACGAAATAAAGAATTGTTGTTCACTAAATAGAATTAAGTAAGCTGATAAAGAATAAAGTAAGCCTCCAAAAATTGAGTATCTATCTTTAATACCAATTTTACTTAATAACGCAACCATAGTAACAGATGCGACAACAAACTTTAAACCGAAAAGAATTAGTGTCTTTGCTAAATAATCCATATTTAAAAACAAATTTCCAATTACTGAGTAGATATCAAATAAGCCAAAAAACGTTTTAGATGCATAAATATTATTTCCTAAAAACATATTCCAATCATAAAAATTTATTTTTCCTGAAGAGAATATTCCTGTTATTACTTTATCAAAAGTTGATTCGAACATATAACTTTGCTTTAAAACATCAACTCCGTTTACTAAAGGTTTATTAAGTATTAAATGAGGAGAGATAATAACTAAATAAACTAAAATTGATAAAATAATAATTAACCCATACTTTTTAAATTTTTTATTCATTATTATTTTCCCCTATCATATTTGAATTCCTTGTTACATAACCCTCACGAATATTATATTCCCAATAGTCATAATTAGTTTTGAAAACTCTATATTGCTCAAATTCAAATTTCTTTTCAACACAAGACCATAAACCTGATTCTAATTGCCAATTATATTGCGCATCAATAATTATATAATCAATTTCTTCTTTATTAGCATAATAACAAGCATTATTAAATTTTGACTCATCCTGATTTTCATCTAAATCGAGCTTATTCTCAAATATATCAATGAAAATAGGATCATCAATCGTATAAAATCTTGCACCAATTACAGACTCAAATTCATACTTAGAAAATAGATTTATACTTTCTATTTGAGAAACAATTCTAATGTCATTATCGGTGGATTCTTTGAGAATTAAATTATCAAATTGATTCATAAAATCGATATTACTGATTGAGGTGTGATATAACCAGGAATGATTATCATCATTTTTAATATAGTTATTTATTCTATTTGTTTTTAGTGAACTTATAATCAAAACAACTAGTAGCAGATAAGAAAAATGAATCAATTTCTTTTTATTTAAAACATTAATCAAAATCATTGCTAAAACAATAGGATTAAAAAATAAATCTGTAATTCTAAAATAAACTACCGAAGTTAGTAAATTGAAGATAATCCCATAACAAAATGGATTAAAAAAAGTAATAAATATTATCAACACCATAAGTTTAATATAATTCTGTTTGATTTTCTTATCAAATAAAAATATAAATATTATTATCCAAAAAGCAATATTATACAAAACTAGGAAGATTTCATTGTTAAAGAAGTTAAACTTAAATAAATCTGGGGCGTGATCAAAATACTCATCAAACTGAACAAACGCATTTAGAGAATCTGTTAATCCTATAAAAAATACACATGAAATTATTGCCAAAATAATAGGAATTATAATAAATGCTGTTTTAAAATATTTATTAATCCATTTTTCTAATTTTTCATCATTCTTCGTAAATAGAATATAAATACAAATTAGATATATCACACCAAATATGTATATGAATATACTATTAAAAACACAAGCATAACTAACTGGAAAAATTGAGAATAACAATAAATCCTTAATATAACCTACTCTATTATTCCAAACAGAATAAACCAATGAACAATACAACAAAATCACCGATAGAAAGAAACAAGTTGTTGATACAGCAATAGATGATCCAAACAGAATCAAGCAGAGTACTTTAGTATTATTATCATTCACTTTGTTTGAATAATGTCGATACAATAAATATATTAAGTAGGAAATACATATTTTTTTTAATGAATTTCCTACCCATGGGGCGAAATAAAACCAAAATTTAAGAAAGAAAGATGTAAATATAACTGAAGAAACTAGTAACATTGAGAACTTAGATTTCACTTTACTCACTATAATATTAAAAACTTCCACAGAAAAACAAGCAAATATCCAATAAAATACAATAGATGGTATCCATGTCATGTAACCTAAAGTTAAAAATGGATCATACAACCCTAAAACATTAAAAACAATTTTTATTAAATTATAGAAAGACGAATAAATTGTATAAAATGCTTGATAATCATACATTATATAAAATGTTGTCGATGACAAGCGGTTTTCTATATAAGGAACATAAAAGTTTAAATCAGAAACACTTAATTTGAACTGAATCTTTGTATAAAGTAATATGCATGTGAAGAAAAAAAGTGTAATAAAAATTGTTTTTATTAAATTTTCTTTTTTGAATTGTTTAGTTAAGTATTTAAATACAATTTTAATATTAAATAATATAATAATTAATATTGCAAAATTAATGATTATAAAAGAAAGTAAGTATATTTTACTTGTAGCTCGACAAACTGTTAAGAAATAGAAGAATACTTGAAAAACTGCAAGATAGAAAAAATATCCAATTGGGGAAGCATATGAAATATATTTTTCATATTTCAGTTTATTTAAAATAATAGACCCCATTGAAATTGATATAAATATCAAATATAAAGGTATAAGTAAATAAATAATCATGCTTTGCATACTTCTCTCCCCTAAGATTCTTTATTGTTGTAGTTTAAAATCTATAATTTATAGAGCGTTTCTCTTTCAATATCTCTATTTTTAGAAAGATAAAATCCTCTGTCTTCCTCATTAAGTTCAGTTTCCAATTCATTATTTTGAGATGATCCTGGATGGAAAATCATTTCAATTTTTCTTTCTTTTTTAAGTGAATATTTGTAGAATTCATTTTTAAGTATTTCAATTCTCTCGTAATCCATCTTACCACTCATGATTAATCCCCAAATATACATCTTTTCCAGATTAAGTTGATTACAATGCTTCTCTACATAAAATGAAAATAAGTTTAAAATTAAATTTTTTACAATATTAACAACAGAATATGTTTTATAAAGTTTTGGTTGTTTTAAATACGGTAATATTGGTTCTTTTGAAACTCTAATATAAGATAATTTCAATTCATTTTCATTCACAACTTCAACAAGTGCCTTAAAGACAATAGGTATCATATGTAAATGTTGATGAGAATCTATTCGAATATTCTTAGTATCTAATGCATTAATACCTTTTAGTAGTTGATTTTTAAGTTCATGTTTTATTTCTTTTTTAATAGCGTTTCTATTAGGTGAAAAATTTAATATAAAGAAATCAAACCAGCTCCTCTTAAATTTAGAGTCACCATCTACGAGCCATTGAATATCTTTTTTATTTGATACAGCTTTACCTTCGAGCAAATTAAGATGTATCGAAATATTTTTAGACTTGGAAATAATTCTTAATTTATCTAATGCCTCATCAAAACAACTCATGTTAACCATTAAACTAATACTGTCAAGCTTGTTGTCTTGACATAAGTCAAATATTACATTTGATGTTGCTGTTGTTAATCCAAAATCGTCAGCATGCTTATCAATAATTACCGTCATCGTTTATTCTCGTCTTTCCAAATAAATGATTCAATAATATATCTTGGTCTATGTTTTGTTTCCATATATATTCGCCCTATATACTCACCTATAATCCCTAGTGACAAAATTGTTATGCCTCCAACTAACCAAATAGATATCAGTGATGTTGTATAACCAGCCACATTAACTCCCTTAAACCAATCAATAATACTTATTCCAATCATAATAATACTAAGGAGAAACATTACAACTCCTATAATCATAATTATTCTAATTGGTTTAATTGATAATGATGTAATACCATCAGTAGCCAAAGTAAGCATTTTTGACAATGTATATTTAGATTTACCAAACTCTCTTTCTTTCACATCAAAATACACTGTATCTGATTGAAATCCGATTAAATGAATTAATCCTCTTAAGAATAGATTTACTTCTTTAAACTCACCTAATGCCTCTAGCGCTTTTTTTGACATTAATCTATAGTCGGCATGATTAGGGATTATATCAACTCCTAAAAAAGATAATAGTTTATAATACAATGTAGCTGTCATTTTTTTGAAAACTCCGTCTGTACTTCTATCGTTTCTTATACCATAAACAATTTCATTTCCATCTTGAAATTTTTCTATAAAATTATCTAATGCATTAATATCTTGTTGCAAGTCTGCATCAATTGTAATAACAGCATCCGCATAATCTTTTGATGTCATCATTCCCGCTAAAATTGCATTTTGATGTCCAACGTTTTTAGACAACAAAAGACCAGAAAATAGTGAGTTGTTCTCACATATTTCTGTAATTATTTTCCCCGTATCATCTTTACTACCATCATTAACAAGCATTACTTTACTTTTCTTTGAAATCATTTTCTTTGTCTTAATTAACTCATTCATTTTGATTTCAAGTTTCTCACATGATTGTTTTAGACCCTCAGACTCATTATAACAAGGTACTACTATATAAATTACATTTCTCCCCATAAATTAAGATCACTTCACTTTCCCTATAATTTTACCATAAAACAATAATCTTTTAACTGATATTGTCCTTTTTTCTCCTAATTAGAACTAATCCCAATAACATTACTATACCAGTAAATGAACATATTAATCCTATCTTAAAACCATCCGGTGTAAAGTACATTTCGATAACATGTTCTCCCTTCGGAACTTGGATCCCCATAAGACCACCATTAACCTTGAATTTCTTTAGTTCTTGTCCATTGACACTTATATTCCAACCCTTGTCATATGGTATTCCTACTACCACAAAACTATCTTTAGGTGTCTCATATGACGCCAAAATATGATTACCACCATATTTTATATTTTCTAGTGCAAACACACTGTCACTTAAAAGACCTTTAATTTCTGACAACTCATTATCTTCAGTAATAACTTCACTTAGAAATAATGATGTATCCGGATTATTCTTATACTCGGATATAGAAATTGCTGAATTATAGCTTGTTCCTAATGGTCGATAATGGTCATTTCTATAAATCTGTAACCCTCCTCGGTATGAATCGGTTATAAGTCTCCAATCAACGTTACTTGGGAGTTCACTTTCATCAACAACTACAGCGTATTTTGTATTAAACAAATTAACCAAGTTTCCATCAGTAATTTCTATTTTCCACCAATTATCACCTTTATTTATCAATTCATTCATTTGGTCAAAACTTGTAGTATAAGTGGAATCATAAGTCATTAATCCTTTAAGATTGTAGTAAACACCATTATTTCTACTATATGACCAATAAATACTATCCAAAGGAA
Organism: Anaerorhabdus sp.; assembly: GCF_036637135.1. Lineage (GTDB taxonomy): Bacteria > Bacillota_I > Bacilli_A > Erysipelotrichales > Erysipelotrichaceae > Anaerorhabdus. The sequence goes on from NZ_JAVWNC010000016.1 coordinate 22,058, forward strand.
CATAAACTCTATAAAACTGATTTAAATTTTCATCTTCAAGGCTTAATAAATATTCATTAAACTCATTTTCATTTGTTTCCAAAACATGTGTTGAGTTTCGAATAAAATCTCTATCTATTCTATATGTTCTATACAATGCATCGTTATAATAAATATAACCAAATGTTGTCATTTCTACACAAACAATCACAATTAGTAATGCTTTTTTATACTTATTTGAACTCAATAACAAAAGGCTAAACCCAACAATAAAGATTACAGACACTAAGAAAATTTTAAATTGATCTAAATAGGTTGATCCAAGCAATGATAAGTCATTTTTCAGCAATAAACATAAAAACGGTATATATCCTATCAATACTACAGAAGTAACAATCACTGTATAAACTAATTTACGCTTATTAAGTTTCTCAAGATTATCCAAACCCAGAGCAACAAAGTAAATATTCATAAATATAATGAAACATGTCCATCTAAACGAAGGTTCTGAGAATCCATGCATCATTGAATTAAATGCAGGTACAAAGAGGATTATGCTGAAAACTAAATATAAAAGATAGACTGCTTTCTTTTTATTCTTGTTTAGAATATGAAGTACTTGTGGAATTAGAAGTATAAATAAAGAACCACACCATAGATTTAACTCTTCATAATTGTACCAAGCAGCAAACATGTTTCTTTCATAAAGAAGGTTATAAGTATGATTTGGTACAAACATCCCAATGAGCAAATTAAAATATATTGAGAGAGGTTCAAATATCCATAAGGATTCCTTCACAACGCCTACACGCGAGTTTCCAGTAATGAACATTATGGTTGGTACAAACAATACACCAGAAATTAATGCACCTACTATATAATATAAAACTAAAGTAAATGCAGATTTAATAAAACCTTTGAATCCTTCGTTTATAAAGTAGTATCTAAAAGTAAAATAAATTACCATAAAAATTGAGAGAGAATATACCATATAATAATTGGTAAATATTAATAAAGCTAAACTTAGAATAAATATATACGGCTTTCTATTTTTGAAGTAAATCTCCATACCACCAAATAATAAAGGAAATAAAACATAAAACGATAAGAATTGTAATTGCGAGGTAAAGAAGATAGCATAAGATGAAAATACAAACATGATGCAACATATATTTTTAACCCATTCTTTAAATTTAAATTGAGACAAATAAAAATACATTGTACAAGCCGCTGTTGCAAACATCATCCAATGCAAAACTACTTGCAAATCAAAGAAGTGCAAATTTTTAAACAAATAACCTATTAAGACAAATATATTACCAGTTACATAAAAGCTCTTAGCTGCAAAAAAATTATTTCCCAAGAAAAAGTTCCATGAATAAAATGGTAATTCACCTGTTAAGAAGAATTGATCAATAAGACGGTAATATTCTTTGATAAATTGTCCCCAGAGTTCTTGTGTATCAAATCCCAACACAACTGGCTGGTTAGTGGATATATAAGGAGTCAAGAAAATAACATATATTACTGATGATATTATCAATAATAGTAATAATGATTTAACATTTTTCTTCATAACTATCTCCTTCTTCAGATTTATTAATTATATCAAATTAAATGCATTAAAAAAAGACAATCAAAGTTGTCTTCTTTTTAAAATTAGATCAATAGTAATTGCGATAGCAAGCATAGCTACTCCAATTCCACTAATGATGCCTCCTATTTTCAATCCAGGAATTGAATAGTACATCTCAAGACTAACTTTACCACTAGGTATAGTCAGTCCAATAAATCCACCATTTACTTCATATTTTTCTATTTCAGTTCCATTTATTTTTATATTCCAACCTTCATCATAGGGTAATGTCAAAACCATAAAACCACCATCTGACTCAATTGTTCCAAGTAGATAATTATCTTTGTATCGAATATTCTCTAAAATTCCACTATTATCGTTCAAATTATTCAATATCTCATCAAAATCTTCTTCATCGCACAGAACATAATTTAAAAAGTCTTCGGTATTGCTATAATCATCATATACCTTGACAGCATCGTACATTGTTCCTAATGGCCTATAGTTTTTATTTCTATACACAGATACCCATCCACGATAATTATTGGTTATTAACTCCCAGTCAACCCCTATTGGTAGCTGACTTTCATTAGCTACCAATGCATATTTTGTATTTACGAAAGTCATTACATTAGGTTCATTGACCGATATATATGTTGTTGCCGAGAAAAGCATCTCCGGTACTAATTCATAGAGTTTTTGTAGACTTGGCGCAAACAATGAATTATAGGTAGATAACCCATTTAAATCATAAAACATTGCAGTATTTTGCCCAAAATCCCAATATAAATCCATTTTATCAACATAAACACGATAGTATTCACTTGAGTTACCTGGTTCCAGATTACTTAAATACTCATTTAATCCATTCTCTTTGTCTTCAAGTAAACTTGTCGCTTTATTCATAAAATCATAAGAGTGACGCTCGTTTGCTATTGAATAAGGAGCTAATGCATATTTCCATACTCCTACCATTTCCAATAGTGTGAAAATGCAAATAATCCAAACTATACTTTTATTTTTCCTATTTATATAAACGATGAGTGCAAAAATAATAATAGAAATTATAGCGAAACCCGCATATAGATAACTCTTTGAATAATCTCCTATCATTTCACTATTTACAATATATGGAGAAATATAGACAAAACTAATCATTATAATTGATACACAACTTGTAACAATTATATATTTTCTCGTAATCTCTTTTAATCTATCAAATTGCATGGAAACAATGATAATCAATAAAATTTGTATGAATACTGTCCCTCTAAATGATATATCACTAAACCCATGCATTGCTTGAATTGCAAACGGGAAAAATAAAATAATCAGACAAGATATAATACCAAAAATGGATCCTATTTTAACATTATCTTTTTTCCTTATAAACACCATCGGTAAAATGATGAAAATAAAAGTGCCTCCCCACATGAATAACTCGTTTAAGGAATAATTTCCTGGGTTAAATGAATAAGCAATACCCTTAAATGCATGCAAAGGCAAGAAAAGTGATGCTATAATTTGTAAATAAATTTTAAAATTATCATAAACTAATGAAAATTCATATCCACCAATTCGTTGATTCCCCGATAAATATAGAATCACAGGATACAAAACTATCCCTGCCATCAGTACACCAATAATATAATAAATTATCATCTCAAGTGTTTGTTTAAATCTTAATAAATAATAATCTTTATTATTTTTAAATCCATATTTAATTAAATATCTAAATAAAACATAGATAACTGTAAAAAATGATAACGAGAAAAAATAATAATAATTTGTAACAGCCAGTGTCATCGTTAAAATTGATAATAACCATTTATATTTTTTATCTAGAAAATATTCTATAGCTACAAAATAAATGGGTAGAAAAGTAAAAAATGTTGTAAATGTATTATATACACTGAAGTAGCACATGCTCGCACAAAAAGCATAACTAATACCTCCCAACACTTTGATTGATGGTTTAATTTCATATTTTGATAATAACCAGTAAATTCCTAAAGCAGATAAAATACACTTTACTATCTGAAATATTAATAAACCATCCCAAAAATTTAAATTAAGAAGGATTGATAAGATAGTAAAAATATCCGTTACATTATAAAATATCTTCGAAACAAGAAAATTAGTTCCCAAAAAATCTGACCAAGAATAAAAGTTAAGTTTACCTGTTTCGAAAAATTGATGAATTATTTGCGAATATTCTTGATAAAATGCGAAATTTTGCTCACGTGTATCAATAGTTACGTACTCAAAAGGTATTTGCTTCAATAATAGCGGACCGTAAACTATTAAGCACCCAGTAAAAACAAGTCCAATTAACAGTAATAAATATTTATATTCTCTCTTCATCTTCTTCATTTCTTTCTAGTATCCTCAACAAATCCTTGTTTTATGTTATATTCCCACATATCATATCTTATTTTAAAAACTCGATAATTATTAACTTCAAATATCTTCTCAAGACATGGCCACATTCCAGATTCTAATTGCCAATTGTATTGAGCATCAATAATAACATATTCAGCGTCTTTTTCATAAGCAAGTTGGCAAGCTTGATTATAATCTACTTCATAGTCATCACTATTTGGTTCTCGTCGATAAAAAACTGTAGAAAAATTTGTCTCATCTAGTTTTTGTAAATAATGTGTTTGCCAATTAAATAGGTTAATGATATTCAATTTACTAAACATTCCAGTCCCATATGCCTGCGATATAACTTTATACTCTTCTTTTTGATCATTCATATATAGATATTTATCAAATTCTTCGAACAATTTGATATCATTATTTGTGGTATGGTAAATATAATTATAATCATCATTTTCTATTGTTTTAACATTAAACTGATAAATTTGAAATGACGAAATAATTAGACAACTATATAAGATTATAATGAATACCTTAAACAATTTATTTTTAACTAAATTATAAACAGTGAAAAAAATAAAAGATATTACAAGTGGATTGTAAAATAAATCAGTAATTCTAAAAAACACAATATTTGTAAAGAATTTGTACACAAAGTCATGTACGAAAGGATTGAAGAACGTAACAATTGTTGATAGCAACATGATTGATATGAAATTTCTCTTCCTGATTCCAATAACAATAACAACCACTATAATTAACCAATAACTCAAATTGAATAATTGTGTATATATTGATGCTCCATATCCTGAGAATCTCAATAAATCCGGTACAAAATCATAACTTGGTCGAATCCAAAAACTTTTTGGAATGTCCGAAAAAAGAATTTTTAATGGTTCAATATATGGCACAACGGTGAAAATCAAAGGAATAATCAATGCTATCAACCACCAAATCTTAAATAAGAATTTCTCGCAAATTGATATTTTTCTAGTCACTATTAAAACTACGAAAACAAAATACATTGGTAATATCCCATATATTATACTTGGCATAAATACAATGGCAAAAAGAGAAGGAAAAAATGCAAGAATCAGTAATTCTTTAATAAAGCCTTCCTTCTTACAGACTAAGCTGTAAACCAAATATGAATACAAAAGAATAATTGATAAAAATAAGCCAGACGATGATAGTGAAATCATTGACTGAAAAAGAATCACATTCACAATGAGAAAACTAGTTTTTCTATTTTTTATATACTCATATAAAAAGTAGATGAGATAACATATTGCTATTCTTCTAAAAGAGTTACCATAATATGGAGTAATTATAGTCCAAGAGTTCAACAAAGAACATGATAATACTAGAATACTCACTATAATGCTACCAACTGAAATCTTAACTTTTTTTACGAAGATACTAATAATATTAACAATTGTTAAACTAAGAATAAAATAATTAACAATTGCCATAACCCACGACATGTAAGGATATACTAATACATCTGTGTATAAATTGATTTTAGAGAGAAACCCAGTCCAATATTTTAACGATGCGATTAAATTATAATATACCTGATAATCATATTGATTACTATACACTACTGGTATGCCAGAAGGATTAATTAAACCACTTACATATTTTGTATAAAATATTGAGTCTGTCGTTTTAATTGTGATATCAACATTTGAAAACAGAAAAAGTAAAAACACTGTTAGGCATATAGATAAAAGCAAATACCATTTATATTTATATATTCTTTTTAACCCTAATAAAATTATCTTATAGTTAAAAATATATATGGCTATTATCAATATGACTAATAGAATGAAATAATAATGAAACCAGTTATTATTAAGACCAACAAATCGATATACATATTGGAATATTTGTAACAATGCCATAAAAATTAAAAAACCTATAGGTGTAGAGAAATATACCTTCTCTATCTTTAGCTTGTATAAAACTAATGAGCCAATCATATAGGAAATTAGAATCAAAAATACTGCTGATATTCCAAAATAAATCATTTTTCCTCCTAGTTACCAATAACCCCTTCAATGTATTTACGTAGTTCTTTTGTTGCAAATTCATTTTCAAATTCTTCAATTGGATAATTAAAATGTTTCTTTCTCTCATTGAGTAAAGAATTTAAACGTTTCTTTATTTCATTTTTGTTATTAAAAGTACAAGTATAACCAAGCGATTCAAATATTCTAGTAGTTGGACTATTTTTGGTAGTTAAGATAAATAAGTCCTTTTTCAACAATATATATTCCAATGTCTTTGAAGGTAAATAAGGTTGAATTTCATTTTCAGGAAGAATCGTATCAAATAATGCAAGCATATCGCTTTCCTTCATCAGTCTCATTACTTCATCATATGGTATTTTATCATGAAATTCAAATAAATCAGAAATATCATACTCTTGTATCATCTTCATATATCTAGGAATGAATTCTCCATATTGTTTAAAAATGATTTGTTTACTTAGTTTGGGATTATCATTCTTTAATTCTTTTAAGGCTAATAAAAATAAATCAATTTTTCTTAATCCATATACTCTTCCAAAATGCGATATAGTAAGCTTCTCATTTCTTACTTTGTCATTTTCTTTGAGAAGTTTTGAATAAATATCCCAGTCATTAATATAATTCAATGGACTAATAATGGATTTTTCTTTAAGTTCCTCTTCGTTTTTATAGTGACTAATCATAAAATCACGTTGTTCTTCGCAAATGTATACTATTTTATCCGCATACCTCATCGCGATTTTTTCATACCATGAATTCATATAAATCCATATATAAACAAAAAAGCCAATCTTCACAATTAGCGGATACTCTTTTATAGTTTCTTTATCATATTTATATGGAGATTTATAAAGGGGATCGGAAAATGAAGCAACCCATTTAATATTTGGATTTTTCTTTTTAACACAATATGCTGCCCAGTGAGTAAAACTAGGAATAGAAGAAGAATACACTACACCATAATCACTAGTTAGACTTTTCTTAACCGCTGCTCTTTTATATTTAAATATATTAACGATACCTTCAATTACGTTTTTTTTCTCTAATGATGCTACCGCTTGATCATATTTGCATACATAATCAATTTTAAATTTGCGCATATTCTCATCACTATTGATTGCTGATAAAATACCTTGATCTACTTTTCCTTCTAATGCAACAACATCCATCTCTGCATTAACTAATCTTAAATGCTTATAACTCAGTAGTGTAACAGTATCATTAAAAGGAACAAATCCACCCGGCAATACCAATACTTTCTTAGTCATGTTTAACCATCTCATCTATCTTCTTTGACAACTTTGCAACTTCATAAGTTAGATTTCTTATTTCTTCATTTTGCTTTGATATTTTCATGAACAAATAAAAACATAGGATATATACTAGAAAAATTGTGAGCAAGAATACTGTATTAGATGCAGTTTGCACACCCAACAAATCTGAAATCGTAATTAATATTGTAGGGAACGCGCTAAGCAAGAGAATTATTATCCCCCATAATATCCAAACGACACCATATCTCACATTCATTTTATACTTAACTACACAAAGAGTAACAAATATTACAGTAATAAAAGAGGCTAATAACAATGCAATTTGTAATTTTACTGACATAACTTTATCTCCCTACCACTGTATAAATAGTATGCTTACACAGATATTTATCATAAATTTGATTGAGTTTAAAGGATTTTTGAAAAAGCTAGTACCTGCTTCTCTTTCTTCCATTTCTACTTGCACTTCTTTAACTTTGAAACCTCTATGTAATGCATATGCAACTGCATCAGGTTCAGCAACAAAATTCATACTCGAAGCAAATTCTTCAATCAATTCATTTCCTATTGCCCTCATTCCACTAGTTGGATCTGTTAATGTAACTCCTGTTTTAAGTTTAATACATAATTGTATTATTCTACTACCTAGCATCCTAAAACTCCAAGGTTTCTTTTCCTCTAAAAATCTTGATCCAACGACATAGTCGTATCCTTCATCAAGTTTTTCAAGAATTCTATCAATATATTCTGGTTTATGTTGACCATCTCCATCAATTACAATTGCAGCATTGTATCCATAATCATGAGCATATTTAAAACCTGCTTGAGTAACCCCTGCAAGTCCCATATTGTTGCATAAATCTATATGATTAAGATTCAACTCATCCAATATAATAGATGTCCTATCATTAGAGCAATCATTCACAATAAGGTAATCATATGAAAAAAGATCTAATCTAGATACAAGATTAGATATGTTATCTTCCTCATTAAAAGCTGGAACAATAACTAATGTTTTCATTGAGTCTCCTTTTCTTTTTGTTACAAAGTAAGAGTTTGTGTAAATTTAATATATTCATTTATATCTCTTATATATTCTTCATCATTATAATTTTCATCCGAAAAGACCAATAATATAGAGTCTTTAGAAAAATCATACATCGATTTCCACAGATTTTTTGGAACATATAAGCCTTCAGACGTTTCTTCTAAAATAAATTCACGATAATCTTCTCCATCAAAAACTTTGATTTTGCATGAACCCTTTATGGATAAGAAGAAAAAAGAACTTTTTTTATTGGCATGATTACCTCTTGACACCCCATTAACTGTTTCACAAATATAAAATATTCTTTGAATGTTGAATGGAATATCTTTACTACCTTCAACAACCATTAGTCTTCCTCTATCGTCTCCTTTTTCAGAAATACTTATTAACCTACAGTCTTTGATTTTCATAAATGCTCCTTATATTTTGAATTCATTTATCATTCGAATTACGTATTCTTGCGCTTCAATAGACAAACCATTATAAATTGGAATTGAAAGAACTTCGTTTGCTTTTAATTCTGCCACAGGGTAAGTTCCTTTAACGTACTCCCCGTTATTATAACATTCCTGCATAAAAGGTGGAACTGGGTAGTGAATAATTGTTTGAATCCCTTTTATCTCCAAATAATTCATTAGCTCATCTCTATGCTTAGATTCGATAACAAACTGATGCCAAACGGTAGTGCATTTTTCATCTATTCTTGGCAATGAAACTAAATTATTTGATATTCCATTAAGATATTTTTCAGCAATTTTATTTCTTTCCTCTTGTAACTCATTTAGATGTGATAATTTAACTCTTAATAATCCAGCTTGTATTTCATCTAATCTAGAGTTTGTTCCACAAACTTCATTATAATACCTAGTTTTACTACCATAATTTCTAAATACTCTAATTTTATCAGCAATTTCTGAATTGTTTGTCACAATCGCTCCACCATCACCAAAACAACCTAAGTTTTTTGTAGGATAAAAACTGAAACATCCAACATCTCCCCACGCACCTGTCATTATTTCGTCATATTTAGCACCATGCGATTGCGCACAGTCTTCAACTAAAAATATATTATATTTCTTGCATAAAGATTTAATTTTATCCATCTTCGTTGCTTGTCCATATAAATGAGTAACTATAATTGCTTTTGTTTTATCAGTTATTTGTTGTTCTACAAGAGAATCATCTATGTTGTGAAAGTTATTAGGTTCAACATAAACAGGGGTAGCATCATTCATTGTTATCGCAAGAACTGTTGCAATATAAGCATTCGACTGAACAATAACTTCATCACCTTGTTTAATGCCTAAAACTCTAAGTGAAATCCATAAAGCATCCAATCCATTAGCAACCCCTACACAATAATCAGTACCAGTAAATGTAGAAAACTCTTTCTCAAACTCTTTTACTTCATTTCCAAGAACATACCAACCACTTCTTAAAACTTCGACTGCCTTTTGTTCATACTCATTTTTGAATAATTCAAACTGTTTATTCAAATCATTAACTAAAACATCCATTTTATAACTCCTTCTCAACCTTTTCAACATACTGAATAGCATTATCGTAACTTATTATATCATTCTTATTTCTTATAGCATACTGCATAATATTACGTCGTATAAATTTAGATATAACATTCCTGGAATAGTTCTTCTTCAAATCAAATTTAATATCATAATTATTCATTAATTTTTCTCTAATTATCAATATTTCATATTGATAATTACAATATAAATATTGCTTTAGCTTGTTGTCACCTTTCCCAATATTTATATTTACAGAATTAGAGGAAATATATCGTAAATTTTGAAAATGATAGAACACCACTGGAATTTTCTTATCATTAATATATACAAAATTATGGTTATCATAAGTATACTGTTTGAAATTCCAAGGGGCTATTCCTGCACCTCTATTCTTAACGGCATACGTTTGAGGGAATAATAGTTCGAACTTATTTAAATACTTTTGATCACCCATCCGGTCTTTTTCAATTTTTGCATAACACCATTCATAGCATTTATCAGCCCACCAATTTAAAACTTGCATTCCATATTCATTATTTCTAAAAAAATTGAATTGGACACAGTATTTACCATAAAGTTTTTCAAGAACTCTGTCATAAGGAGTATTTGAAAAAAAATGACTTACGATCATCACATCTTTATCTTTGGGTATCTCGTTAAATAAAATTTTAGGACTCGAAAAAAAATAAATATCAGCATCAATGTATGTACAACATTCTTCATTAAATTTTTCAAGAACATATTTAATTATAAACGGTGTACAAGTCCAACAATATTCAGCAGGGCTTCTCGTATTCTTAACGTTGATTAAATCTTCTGTTTCAAAATCGCAAAGCCTAATTAAAACCATATACTTTAGACGCATATCATTAAGGATGTTATAACATTGTTCATCAAAACAAAAAACATATAATTTAAATTCATCTTTGACTTTCACCAAAGATGAATAAAGTGCTAATCCTTTATCTAAATATCTACTATCAAATAGTGTACAAAAAATCATATAAATTTCCTCGATATTATCTTCTTGAATGAAGTATAAAATTTCCTAATATTTAATTTTCTTATATTTTCAACTCCAAAAAAATAAGTCAATATCAATAAAAAATAATTGCTTATTTTCATTACGATACTAGGTTTATAGCATTTGGCAAACTCATCTTCCATATTTTTATCTACATAAAAATCAGTAAATTCAATACATTTCTCTTTAATTTGGCCTTGAAGATATATCTTCTTATATTCATTTACTTTTATAAGATTGTGACTACCTGATTCATCCATTCCTATGTTTTTAACTTTTGAAATAATTGGGTAGACTGTGTAGGTATCATTTATAAAACTGTTGAAACTCCAACGAATTGCCCAAGAATCAATCAATTTCAGTATTTGATGATCCATCATCATTGATAAATCTTTTCCTCCTTTATTAAATCTTTTCCTTTGCATAAAAGAGAACATATTATATTCGCTACAATTCCAATCAACTTTATTCCATCTATCCCTCCATGTTCCCCAACCCCAACTGTTTATTCGTGGAGCAAAAAAGACATTATTTCCATTATTAATCCTTAAAGTAGGTGTATTACCACTAACAGACCATACTTTGGCATTTTCTTGATAATAACTTAATGCCTCGTTCATGTATTTTAGAAAATCTCGTGATAACATTAAGTCATCTTCCAAAACAATAACAGTTTCATATTTTTCAAATAACTGACTTATCCCGCCTATAACTGAATTGGCTAATCCCTTATTACTAACACTTTCAGTTATTGATAAACTTTTGAATTTGTTGTTACTTTGTAATGAATTAATAATTTTTCTTGTTTCAACAATTTCATCACTCATCATAGTTCCAATTTTAGGACCATCAGCAAAAATAAATACATCAGTTTCATTTGACAGATAATTTTCATTTAAGCTCTCTAACATCTTTTTTGTATGAATAGGTCTATTATATACAAAAATTACAACTGGTGCGTACATAGTTTAGCTCCTTACTAATCCTTTGAAAACAAATCTCTTGAATATACTTTTTCTTTATAGTTACTTAAAAGATCATCAATTCTATTAGCTATGATAATGTCTGAAACATTTGCAAATTCTGTAAAATTTTTAATTACTTCCAAACCCATGTATCTACTACTAGAGATAGTTTGTTCATATATAACTACTTTATAATTCATTTTTTTTAGTTCCTGAATTACATTTTGAATAGAAGAAAATCTAAAATTATCGCTATTTGATTTCATGACTAATCGATAAATACCTACAACACTAGGATTTTTCTTTGTAATCATATGTGCTATATGCTCAGCTCTAGTTATATTAGATTCAACTATCGCATTAATAAGTTTATTTGGTATGTTTTTATAATTTGCACGCAGTTGTTTTGTATCTTTAGGAAGGCAATAACCACCATATCCAAACGATGGATTATTGTAGTAATTCCCAATTCTATCATCTGCGCAAACTCCTTGAATTATTTTCCTAGTATCTAAATTATTAAGTTCAGCATACATGTCTAGTTCATTGAAATAAGCAACACGCATCGCAAGATAAGTATTACTAAATAACTTAATTGATTCTGCTTCAGCATTCTTGCAAAAGATGACTTCGATATCCTTTTTTTCTGCTGCTTCTACTAAAAGATTTGAAAATTGCTTTGCCTCAATCGAATAATCTCCTAAAATAATTCTTGAAGGAAATAAATTGTCATGAAGTGCTTTACCCTCTCTTAAAAATTCTGGACAAAATATAATCTTCTCATAGTTTAATTCTATTTTCATTCTTTCTGTAAAGCCAACTGGTATAGTCGATCTAATTATAATTGTACAACTATTATTCATTTTAAGAATGTCAATAATAACCTGTTCAACACTTGATGTATCGAAATAATCTTTATCCTCATTATAGTCAGTTGGTGTCGCGATTAAAACATAATCTGCATCCCTGTAAACATTAGTTGTATCAGATGTCGCATGTAAATTAAAATCTTTGCACGAAAAAACATGTTGTATATCAAAATCTACAATAGGAGAAATTCTATTATTAACCATTTTTACTTTCTCTAAATCAATATCTACTGCAATTACTAGATTATTTTTTGCTAATAATACTGCATTAGATAAACCAACATAACCTAATCCCACAACTATAATTTTCATAAAACCACCTCTTAGATATTTTATCACATTTTAAAGTTATGTACATTTTAATCTAACATCTCTTACACATTTTGAAAGCCTTATTTAAAATTCAAAACTTAAATTCTAAGTTAACTCCATTATTCGAGGGAATGAGATAACAAACTCTCTAAATAAATTTGTATATTGATTAATTCGATTACTTAAATTAGTTTAACTTTTGATATTTCATACTAATCATATGGTTGATCATGAATATAGGACCAAAAGGATTCTGTGATAGAAGCATATGAGTAACCATTGAATAATTAATATCAAAGCATTTTAACTTTAATCGATATTTTTATTTCAATATCGAAAGCAAGACAGCTTTTATCATTTTGAAAACCTTTTTGCTTCTAACCATTTAACTTAAACTGGATACTTGATTTTTTCCGGAATTTTCTTTTAAAATGAAATACTCTCTATTTTCTTTATTTTAAAATTATTATAAAGCTTTTTTGGAAAATAGTCACTTTTCTTCTTTTATAAATATTGAAAGGAAAGCATTTATAAAAGATATAATTGGTATCAAAAATTTGAATCTACTTTCCAAAACATCAAGTTCTCCTTTACTTTGTGCAATTATTTCACTCATTATTTTTTTAACTTCCTTCAAATAACCATCTTCATAATTTTTCATGAGCATCAATATTGAGTACAATTCATTGCCTATTAATCTGTTTAAAGCTTTTGGTCCATGTTGAGTATTTTTCAATAATATATAGCGCTCAAAATATGCTTTATTCTTTGCTAAATTTTTCAGCGAATATTTTGATCTTGTAATTGAGTTTTCTCTTGGTTCACAAAAGTAACCATAATAGTTTAAATAAATCACTGAATTACATTTCATTATGATTCTAGGCAATATTTCAGAGTCTTCATGAATCATACCTTCTACAAATCTGATTTCAGAAAACAATGACATAGCAAAAAGTTTACAACATGCACTTTCGCTAACTAAAGTATTATCTAGTAATCCAGTCATCGCTTCATCTCTGGACAATTTCCTTATAAATATATAATCATCATTTTCAGGCTTGGGCAAGTTTGAATTCATAGAGCGAGCTGCCGCTATTTGACAATTTGAATCTCGTATAGAATCTAGTAATTTTTGAACCAATCGAATATCAACAAAATCATCACTATCTATAAATAAAACATAATTACCATTTGCTATATTCAATCCATTATTTCTAGCAATGCTCAAGCCTTGATTAGTTTGATTAATTACAATTATTCTGTTATCAATGTGTGAATATTCTTCAATTATTTCAAATGAATTATCAAATGAACCATCATTTACTAATATTATTTCAATATCTGTATAACTTTGATTGATTATAGACTCTAAACATCTTTTCAAATACTTTCCAGTATTATAAACAGGAACGATTATTGATATTAACTCTTTCATTATTAACCTCCAAATTATTCTGAAGAGATTTAAAACATCATAATTCTAGCACAGTAAAATACGTTTTACAATATTGGCAGAAAGCATCTATACTTGATCAAAATTACTATTTTTATGCAAAAACATTAACAACTTCATTATTACCTAATCAAAAAAAATCTGAAGACATAAATATATTAACTTAAATAATCAATCAAATGTACCAAGGTACTTATTTAGTTAAATTACAGAAAATCAAATTGCCTATGATTGATACAAACATATACACACAAAGCGAGGATAAAGCGAAGTCTAAATCAAGAAAACAATAATAGCAAGTAATTATATTTTAATACTACAATATACAACCGAAAATTCTTTCATAAAAGAGATTAATATATGACTTGAATTTAGTGAACAGTTATATCAAAATCAATAGAACTCGAAAGTTGTAGAAAGTTAAAGAAAACAAACATCTTTAATAATTATGAAAGCTTATGTTTGCCAAGGTGTTATTGTAGCAGGAAAAGGTTTTTTAGTTTTCTTGTTCTAAGCTAACTAATTCTTGTGTAATACATCTTTATTTATACCTATGTGTCAGATAATCAGTTGGATTTTTTCATAAATTTTATATACCTATAATCATTTATTGTTGAATATATACTAATATCACTTATTTTTAAAAAAGGTATTTCTAATGAACTTTAGTGATTCAATGAAAATCACTTTTTTAGTTAAAAAAACGAAAATCAGATAGAAAACTAGAAAAGAAGAACTTCTTATAATAAGACGTACTAGTAAATTCATACCACTCAATTCAAATATTTGCGTAATTAAGAGTGAAGTAATTATTATTAAAATGAATGAGAAAATATCAGAATATTGCTCATTATACTCGTAGTTAAAGTCTCTTCGCATACAAAATAAAGAATAGATATTAACACATATCATATACATTAAGTTTGAAACTAATATAAATGGTTTGAGTCCAAAAGGTATACTGATAACTGTAAAAACAATAAATAGGATATTTGAAATCTTCGATACTTTAATAAACATTTTATTGTTTTCAATTGATAAATAAATATCCAAAACCAACATATTGATTGGTTTCAAAGCATAATAAATACTGAAAATTTTTATAAAAAAAGTCAGTCCTATCCATTTTTCAGTATATAATAATACTATTAAATCTTTACTGTTTATCAGCAACAATGACATTAATGGAAATGAAACAAGTGAAAATGAAGTAAATGCCTTTCTATACAAAGATTTAAATTCTATCTGATTCGTTCGATTAGCAGATAATGGAGGAATTAGTACATTATTTATTGTATCTACTATTGGATTCGATAACATTGACGGTAAGGATCTCCCCCTAGAGACATTCCCAAGAACATCCGCATTGTAATTTCTTGAAATAATAAAGGATTGTAAGTTTTCTATTATATTGATAAATAAATTTATTCCAATAAACTTATTGTTTTCCTTATAAATCGGGGCTATAGCCTTAAAAGAAAATTGGAACCAATTAATTTTTCTAAAACTTATGAACATAATTATATTCAATACCAATATTCTTATTAATTCACAAATAATTAGGCTCCAATATGACATGCCTTTCATTGCCATGTAAATACCTATTGCACTAGAAGCTAATATTGAAATAATGTTGGAATAGAAAGAAATTTTGAAGTTCATTTCCCTATATGTTAGTCCAGTTAAAACACTATTTGTTGCTATCAAAACAATAAGTAAAGAGGACACTCTAAAAACAGAGGTCAATTCGTAGCTACCATAAAAACTTGCCAAAAACGGTGAAACTAAAAAAAACAAGAATGTAATTAACGACGCAACACCTGTAACTCCTAGTGCAACAGATGATATTTCTACGTCACTCATAGTTTTTTTTTGCAAAATAATTGTATAAACTCCATTTGTAATTGTGTTTCCAATCAATACAACGTACAGTATGGATATTGAGTATATTCCATAATCTGAAGGAGATAGTAGCCTTGATAAAATTATTGATAGGAAAAAAAGGAGAATTTGTGCCAATACTCTCTCAACAAACTTCAACACAACACTTTTCCCAATTTTTTCATTTGCATTCATTTTTATCTCTCCTTTCAATTTACATTCACTAGTTAATCAAACATATCTTCGAAGCGAGTATCGTTTATGTAAGGAAAGTCATATAAATATGAGTTTAATCTACTCGCAATTTCCCTTGCCTCATTTTGATATTCTTCACTGATAATGTATGTTTGCGTATTTTTAATTGATTTTTCTGGATTAAAATATTTGAATTTATTAACATGATCAGCACTATTTAGATTTAAGAATTTTTCTATTTCTTTCACCGTATACTCATACCTATAAATTAGATCTTCAAAGTTAACATATAATAACTTATCATTTTTTATATCATTGCAGTTTACAGTTTCAAAATATTTACAGAACATTCCTATATCTTCTGGATAGCCGCTATTGCAGTTTATAAGTTTAGGCCAGATATTTTTATTTAGGTTATATACATCACGTGGGTCTCTTTTAACAACAATCATTCTAAAATCATCACGGAAATAATTATCCAATTTTCCGTTTTGTGCATTTTGTTCAAACAAAAAATGATCTAATATCACATTTTTTTCAGTACCATTCGATATTAGTTGAAAGTAATCATCAATAAATCGTCTTGAATTCTCAAAGAACTCCTCTTTCGTTGGATAAGTAACGAAAATATCTTCACCGGTAGATTTTAACTGATATCCTAAGGGGCTACTATACTTTTCTCCAAATTTTAAAGAAGCGTATATTTGCTTGATAGCAGTCAAAAAAGAAAATTGATATTTCGTAAACCCGTCTATTGTTGCCCCATTTAAATTAATATAATCAAACCGTTCAATGAAATTATTTACAATTATCATAAACCTATCATCATATAAAAATTTATACCCCGCAAACCAGCTTCCATAATGATCATTTAAAAACTTCATTTTCTTTTTGAATTTTTTCACAGCAAAATGTGAGTTTTGTGCCGAATTATTTAGAAGTAAGTCATTTTCCAAATCAAACAAACCATCTCTAATGTAAAGCAATGGTTGTTCATACCTTTTTAATCCACAGTCCGTACAACTCGAATATTCATTTAGTAAGTCAATCAACGCAGATGACCCTGTTCCTGTGCTCCCTGTTATGCAAATTTTCACTTTGATTTCACCACCTTATTTTTTAGCTTATTAAACCCTATTAATAAAACTGAATACAAAGTTATGAACTTCCGTATTTTCTTATTGCTTATAACCTGTTTTGCTTCTTCGCCGTCTAGTTCACTAAGTAATTTTCTATATTCAACTTCACTATTTTTTTTTAGCCCAATTGATTGATTCACTAAATTTGACATCACGATATATTTTGAAGTCTTCCCGCAATGATAGACTTCAATAATAAAATCAGCTAATTCCTTATTCTGTAAAACCAAAATTCTTTTAATATCACTTTTCAAAGATAAATTGCATTCACGTCTGTAATTTATCAAGTTTCTTTTAAAATGGACACAATATGCTTCATATGCATAACAAAACTTTGTTAAAAAATATTTATCTAATGCAGGATAATATTTTTCTGGAAAACCTCCCAGTTCAATAACTTTTTCTCTTCTTATTACAGCGCCAATAATTGATCCTGGTAAAATTGATAAGTAATCCTCTGCATTTAATTTAAAAATAATTGGTCCTGTGATAGAAATAAATTTCTTCTTTAAAAATCTAATGCAGTCATTAGTTTTATTGCTTTCCTTTCTTATTCCTACTATTTCTCGAGATGTACATAACATATCAATTTTTTTCTTCTTGGAAATTGTTCCCATCATATTCTTTAGGAAATCTTTTTCCAAATAATCGTCATCATGTAATTGTAAAACCCACTCGCTTTGACTTAATTGATAGCATCTATTCCAATTGCCTGCCAGTCCAATATTCTTTTCATTCACATAAATTGACAACCTTGCATCTTTAAATTCAGTAAAAATCTCTTTCATATTATTCGTTGAATTTGGGTTGTTGCTTACAACTATAACTGAAAAATCTTCATAATTTTGTTGTAAAGCACTTTTTATACTTTCTCTAAGTAAATTATTCCTATCATAAGTTGGTATTACAATTGTAACTAATTTTTTAATTGGATTTCCACAAACTAACTTTGATTCAACATTCTTGTATAAATCAAAGTCATTGTTTTCAGATATTATATAATTTTCAGTCGCTTTTAGAACCATGTTTTGTACTCTACCTTTCCTATTAAAATCAGTAATTCCTATTAATAATTTTTAACTTGAAGCTTCTAAAACTAATTAATATTTTAAAATCAATTATCTTCTGTATCAAACATAATTTTCATAAGTGCTATCCATTTCTTTTAGTTCACTAAAACTGTCTATTTCAACTATATCATCGTCATTACATTCGCGAATATATATTTTATATTCCTTCTTAAAATATTCTAAAGCAACTTGGTCCCAAAACCTTTCTTTACCTCCTGGAAAGTGAATTGCCTGTGATATATGATATGACAACATTTCTCCGTCTTTATCCTTCCAATACGAAAGTCCAATCCATTTATAACAGTTTTCTCCACCAATAGAAATATCTGTAATTAAATCTACTTCCGTTTTAAAACACCAATCATCCGTATACTTCGTATATACTCCAAGATAATTAGTACTAAACTGATACTTTGATATTAGTTGCTTATTTTGAATCCATAAATCTGCATCAAGCAAATATGCATTATGAAGATGCTCTTTAGAAGCGAATGCTGATGAAATATTGTTTGATTCGTTGTAAATAGGATTATCAATGAACTTAATTATTGGATACTTTTCAAGAAGCTGATCAAATTGGGGGGGGCTAAATATCCTCTAACTATATAAATTTCTGTGATGCCTGCTTCTAAAACCGCTTCTAATTGTCCAGTTTTTTCCGAAAGTTTTGTAGAAATTTCATTAATTTCCATTTTATTAATTTTTCTTACCTTCAATGCGTATTCTATGTTTTGTCTAACAGTCATATTTTCAAATAATGCAAAATTTTGAAAGACAATTCCAATATTTCGCTCTAAAGCTTGCTTATTGGCAATGTATACACCATCCATAATTATCTTTCCTGAAGTTGGCTGTAATAATCCTACAATAATTCTTATCAAAGTAGTTTTACCACATCCCGATGGCCCTAAAATTGTCAAAAACTCTCCATCATAAACGTTTACACATATATTGCATAAAACATCACGATTATACGATTTACAAATTTTATCAATTTGAAACTTGTATCTTTTCTCTAATATTTCCATAACGTTAATAATCTTTCTTTCTCCTCTGCATTATCATTGGAAATATCAGCATATGGAATGTTCATAGGATAATTTTCCATTTCAAATGTAAAGTAATTCATTTAATCATCTATTGTACTTTAACATAATGTGTTCATTTAATCAATATAGATTACAAATTATGAACGACGCAATCAATAATTTTTCAATTATTTCAAAGGTATTTATAATGTATTTTATTTATACCTAACACGAAACATTATTAGATAAAAATATAATCATGGTTGTTTTAAAAACACAAGAAAACATATACATAAAATTAATAACAAGTATTAATTATCTGATTCTACCTACAAATTACATTTGATCATCCAAATTTATAGCAAATATAATGAATTTACTCTTCTGTAAATTACAATATA
Source organism: Anaerorhabdus sp. (assembly GCF_036637135.1). Classification (GTDB taxonomy): domain Bacteria; phylum Bacillota_I; class Bacilli_A; order Erysipelotrichales; family Erysipelotrichaceae; genus Anaerorhabdus. The sequence continues at coordinate 42,213 of NZ_JAVWNC010000016.1, forward strand.
ATTGTGTTTGTTTTCTTAGTTTATAACCAATTTCTATTGAATACCTTTTTTTGTTGAAACATTAAAACTTATGTGGTAAGACAATTTAATGCTATAAAACTGGCCTTTGTCATACTTTATTTGAAATTGTAAATAGCACATAGATGTATCATTACTTTCATACTGGGTTCACCAGAATGATTTTCAACTAATTGATTCCAGTTTTATCACAAAATTTAATCTAATGTATAGGATAGTAGCAATCTTATATCGAATGTGTAAAACTTTTTTATATTAACTCAATTCATTTTTTCATCTCTATTCTCGGTAGTTAGTAAAACATCACACTTCTTCTCTGCATTACTTATCAAACTGACTCGATTCGAATCTTTCTTTCAAATTCTTCCTTTTTTCTTATTTTTCAATACTTTGTGTCGCCATATCAATGCATCCATATTTTATTTTTACTTCAATAAAAAACAACATTCAATCAAGAAGAACATACAAGTGAATTAGATAAGATAAAATATGAATCTATTGATTTATACTATCCTTAAAAACAAATTCACAGTTATATTTTCAAAAAGCTAAAATATCGGAAGATAGTTTTCATGTATTAAAACATCTTGTCTCAAATTTTAGAATAATTAGACTAAAATGCAGAAGAAATACTGAAGATGACAATAAAATTTATCTTCTCATTTAATTCAAGTTTATTTTCAATCACGGTGAAACTTAGATAGCGAAGGAAAATATAAAAAGTTATTAGACTAGACCTTAATTTTTAGAGATATAATTACTTTAATGTAGACAACCTACCTATATTAATAGAAGCCTATGATCCAAAATAAACTGTAACCTATAGAGAGGACTCTGGAAAAAGACTACCTTGGAAATGTCCAGAAAAACTAGACACAAAGTTAAGATAATTTAATTTATTGAAGTAGTGTTTTTTTCAAACTGTAATGGAGTTTGAAAGTTCAATGCGCTATGCATTCGCTTTG
>NZ_JAVWNC010000017.1:0-40294 GCF_036637135.1 Anaerorhabdus sp.
TTATCATTTTCAACTAATTCCAAAAGTATATTTTTCATGAGTCTACCTCTTTTTAACTCTCAAGGATCTTATATTTTTTAATTATAACATATCTAAATTTTTCAACAAAAAGTGAGACGATTATATACTCATCTCACTTTCTGTTTTTGTTATATAAATTTCAATACCTTTACAACATCTTTACTAACACTCCCGCAACAATACAACTTACAAGGGTAACAGCTACCACACTTCCGATAATCATTTTTGGAAGCATCTGTTCCGTTACGTAAGCTTTCTCTTCATCAGTTTTCGCAACTACAGATACCGCCTCGTTCGTTAAATTGTAGTTATAAGGAAAACCTAAGAAACAGTTTAATCCTATTGCTGACGCCATCCATGTCGAATATCCAAATTTTTTTCCTACAGGAATGGAGAAAGCTAATATACCAATTGTAGCAATTATTAATAAACCGAATACAACGACAACCATTTGTCCAATTGACGCAGGGGTTGTATCTGCGAATCCTGACATGAAACTTGCGAATAAAGCAAGATTTAAAATCCCTGCAGAATCAGCACTGTTCATTGGATTCGGTGGAATTAAACCAAATTGACTTGCAGTAATACCCACAATAATCATGATAATACTACGATCAACAATTCCATTTAGTAACTTGAAGATTAATAAGCCCAAACAACCAAGCACACCCATTACTGTTAAATAATATGTAGGTGTACAAATCTTTTTAGGGATATATTCATATAGTTTCTTTTTTGTGCCAACTTGTTCACTAGAATCTAAACTCTTTACTTGATGAATCAAATTTGGATTTTGTCTAAATTCTCCTACAAGTCTTTCCCCTTCCTTACGTAGAAAGAAAGCTGTTACTGGAAAACCAACAAATCCCTGCATAATAAAGATGACAAACGCAACAACTCCTAATGCATTTTTGCCAATAGCAATCGCACCTTCATTCATAATCATCGCCGCCATACCACCACCTGTTAGTGGTGCTGCAGCAATAATCGCTAAATCTTTTCCGAAGAAGAATGAACCTAATGTTAGTACTAGAGCGAGAATACCAACAATGGCACATAGAGTTGTTACCACAACTCTCCAATCCTTAATCAATGACTTCACATTAAACATTGATCCAACATGAATCAGTATAAATAATTTACATATCTCCGATACAACACTCAAACCTGATATCGCTAGTATATCTTTGGGTAAGAATGTCCAATATCCAATTAGAAACAATGTTGCGACAATAAACATTTGAGGAAGTTTTCCACCAGTCTTAGATGAAATAATTTCTCCCACAAGCATAATAACCGCTATGACCGCAAATCCGGTACTAAGATCCCACATTTACTTTATCCTCCTTACTCTTTCTAGCATAGCTAGTTGCATAACCTACTGTTGCTTTAACACCTAACATTAATACACTTTCATCGATGTCAAAGAATTCACTATGGTGTTCTGCACCAGTACCATCCTCGGGGTTATTAATCCCTAAGAAGGCAAAGACTGAAGGATATGAAAGAGTATATCCCGAGAATGATTCTGATGCATACCATTTATCACACGGAGAAATATTTTCCCCACCGATAAACTCTGGTAATACTTGTTTCGCAAACTCACTACATTCTTTATTTGTAACAACTGGTCTACCTAATACTTTTGTCTTCTCATCGAATTCAACATAACAATCGTACATAGCTGCAGTATGTTCGCTTACGCTTTTAAATAAATCCACTGCTTTTTTACCTTCATTTACATCAAAGAATCTAAATGATCCTGCTATTGTAGCTTCATCACTAAATACGTTTGGTGTTCCACCACCATTAAGCGTTGTGATTCCACATGTAACTGTTTCATTCGCATTGATTTTGTTGATAAATACACCACCTAAATTAACCAATATATTCGCAGCTACAAACGTTGGATTATTTGATAAGTCTGGTCTTGAACCGTGACCACCTTTACCAATAACCTTTACCATCGCTCCTGCAGCACCCGCCATTCTTGGCCCTGCATCAACGCAAATTTTTCCAGACTCTAATTTGTTATAAACATGAATTGCCCATACTGTATCTATTCTTTTATCTTCAAGATAATTCAATATGGCTGTAGCACCTTTCTTCCTACCTAGTTCTTCGCCTTGTTCAAAGCAGAAATAGTAAGTACCTACTAAATCATCTTGTATCTCTTTTAGAACTCTCATTGATGCAAGGAGCATCGCAGCATGAGCATCATGTCCACACAAATGACTCGCAGTATCACTATTGGAGATACATGTTCGATTACGTTTTAAGTTATTTTCATTTTCCTTAATTGGTAATCCATCGATATCAGCACGTAATGCAATTACATTACCTGGTTTATTAGTTTCTAATCTTGCAACAACTGTGAACTCTTCCACGACTTCAAAACTAAATCCAATTTGCTTAATTTCTTCAAGAATATAGGCAAATGTTTTTACTTCTTGATCACTTGGTTCAGCTAATTGATGAAGTTCTCTTCTTGTTTTTATTACATATTCTTCTACATGCTTGAAAGCATCATTTATCTTCATTCATTACCTCATTCTCTTTCTATCTGCCCACTTTGCAAGACGATTCAACCCTTGAAGTAAAACATCTGTCGGACATGCTATATTAATTCGTTCAAATCCAACTCCTGCTTCTCCAAATATATGACCCTCATCAAAAAACAATTCGCATTCCTCGATCATCTCTTTTTCCAATTGTTCTTTGCTTAAACCAAAGGCACGTAAATCTAACCATTGTAGATAAGTTCCTTCCAGTGGATATACTTTAATTTCTGGTATTTCTCTTTTACAAAACTCTTCAACTATATTTTTATTCTCATTCATTTTTGAAATAAGTTGCTCCAACCATTCATCACATTGGTTATATGCTATTTCACAAGCTTTATATCCTAGAGTCCCACAATTCAAAAACGCTACCTCTAACATTGATTTCTTCATCTGGTCTCTTAATAATTTATTTTTAATCACTAAATTACTTGTTTGCATACCCGCAAGATTAAATGTCTTAGATGGTGCTGTGCATACGATACAATGATCCGCAATTTCTTCAGACAAAGTAGACATAACCGTATGTGTGTATCCTGGCATAATTAAATCAAAATGAATTTCATCTGAAATAATGAGCACATTATGTTTTAAACAAATTGCTGCAACTCTTTCCAGTTCTTCTTTGCTCCATACTCTTCCTATAGGATTATGCGGAGAACAAAATAATAGAATTCTATTTTTAGGATCACTTGCTTTTTCTTCTAAATCGTCAAAATTAATTTCATAGTGTCCTTCATTATCAATTAATGGATTTTCAACAATCTTCCGATTGTTCATTGTTACACATGCAAAGAATGGATAATATACTGGTGTCATAATGATTACACCATCCCCTGGATCAGTGAATCCTCTTACTGAATGCGCAAGTGCTGGAACTACTCCTGGCGCTGTTACAATCCAAGACTTATCTATATTCCAATCGTGATGACGATTCATAAAATTTACTACCGAATCCAAATATCCTTCCGTTGGACTTGTATAACCTAATATAGTTTCATCTAAATAATTTTTGAGTCCTTCCATAATTTCAGGTGCATTCTTAAATTCCATATCCGCTACTGAGAACGGAACAATACTTTTTGAAACATCAGGTTTTTTATCTTTCATCCCTAACCATTTCGAAGAACCTAATTCACCCCTATTAACAAGTGTTTCAAAGTCATAGTACATGTTTTACCTCACTATACTTCTATAGTTTCCCTTTCCTCGAATAGATAAAAAAGTAAGAATACTTCATAAAGGCATAATTAAAAGAATGTTTTGTAATGAACATTTTTCGTATTAATAGATTTATGATTTTATTTCGCGAAATTTCGAAGTAATTCTGAACGTACTTTTTTAATGCTATTCCATAATATTATTATAGTGATAAATTATTATCACGTCAATAATTTTTTATCACATTAATAAAAAAGCTCAACTGATTTTCATCAATTAAGCATCTTTGGTTTTCTTTAAATAACGATATATGCTTGCTTCAGAGGAGTGTAATTGAAGTGCTACCTCACTTACTGCACCCTTCATTAAGAATACTCCCTGTTTCTTTAATTCCTCAATAAGTATCATTTTCTCATCAAAGCTTAACCTTGCGATAGGTAAGTTCTTTTCTTTAACGATTGGATCAATGATATTCGTAATTGCATTGGACATATCTTCCGCAAAATATTCAACAGAACTTTCTTCAACAAATCGATTGTTATCTTCAATAAGATTAAATATCTCGCTTAACTCTTCGTTGATTTTCTTGATACTCTTATTGATATGATCAAGATCAAAATTTATACACATTAAACCAACAAGTTTCCCTTTATCATTTTTGATGAAAAATGTTGAACTCCTCAAAACATGCTTCCCTGTCAACCCTTTGTAGTTTGCTTCATAATCTACATCTTCATATCGCTTTTCATTCACGAACTTTAATGCTAGTTCACTAAGTGGAGCATTGATTGTTCTTTTAGACACATCACCATTTTCAATACTTACAAGTTCAAGTTCATTGTTCTTTATTTGATGGATAGCAATTTCATAGTCTTTCCCTAAACACGCAGCTAAAAACTTAGCTATTTTTTTGTATTGTTCAATCAAGAATTCATCCATAACATTTCCATCCTTTTACTCATTTGTTTTATTATATCATAATCACTAAATCTTAAATCATTTCAAATCTTCTTTATTTATACTGTCTAAACAACAAATCATAATTTTTATTTATTGCTTCTTGTAACACTTCATCTTGTATTTCTTTCAGGTTCGCAACATACTCGCCTACATGTTTAACATATCCAGGTTCATTCTCTTGACCTCGATGTGGTTCGGGTGTTAAGTAAGGAGAATCCGTTTCAATTAATATTCGATCCATTGGTACCATCTTTGCTACTTCTTTTGGTTCCTTTGCATTTTTAAATGTAACTGGTCCCGCTAAAGAAAGTGTATATCCGAGTTTAATAAATTCTTTTGCCATTTCAACACTATATGAGTAACAATGCATGACACCAAAATGTTTTACTTCTTTAAGTATTTCTATTGTATCTTTTGCAGCATCTCTTGAATGAATCAGTATTGGTTTATTTACTTTCTTAGCAATTTCGATTTGGCGAATAAAATGTTCTCTTTGTATCTTCTTATTCTCTTCATCTTTTTCCCAATAGTAATCTAATCCCATTTCACCAATCGCAACTACACGGTCATCACGCGCAACTTCTAATAATCTTGCCCAATTTTCTTCAGTATATAAATCATAATCCGTTGGGAATAATCCCATCGCAATATCAATTTGTGGATATTTCTCTTTTAAGATAAATGCCTTTTCAAGTTCATCAAAGTTTAAACAAATAGTCAGTATCTTCTTCACTAAATTCTCTTCGCATAAACTCATAACATTTTCTATTCTATCAAATAATCGTTCATCGCTTAAATGTGCATGACTATCTAACCAACCGTATTTTCCCATACTCCTGTCCTCACTATCTTATCGTGTATTGATGTACTGTAATCATTTGTCATGATTAATAAAGATATAACTGCTGGAATAGAGTATATCGCAAACAAAGATAAAGATTTACTTAATGATCTTGTAAATTGTCTTCGTTGTGGAATTCTTCTTTTTCCTTGTTCTGTTTCTATGTGTATTTGAAATTTATTTTTCCCAATCGTTGTATGAAACTTCCTCATATAGAAATAATCGTACATGGTAAAAAACAAAATATAAATTGTAGAAATTTGTGTAATGAAATTAAAGTTATTTAAAAAATCATTAAATTGCGGAACAACTTTAAGTAGATGACCTACTCCCGCAACGATCAGAGTTGGCAAGGATACGATTACAATATCTAACAATGTTGCTAGTACTCTTTTTACAAGTAAATTGTTCATTATTTACCTAGACAGAAATTACTGAACAGGGCATCCAATAAATCATCACGGCTGACCTCTCCAAGTATTTCTTTCAATGATGTATAGGCATCTTGTAAATCAATTGTAACTAGATCCAACTCAACTTGATTTTCTAGTGCTTCTATTGCTTGTTTCATCGACTGGCGTGCTGCCATCGCTAATCCAATTTGTCTTTCATTATTTAGTGTTACTTCATTACTATCATGTATTTGTGTTTCATACCGACGATTTATTTCATCTACTAATGTATCTATATCTTGATTTGCAGCACTGATCGTAATTCCTTCAATTTGTTGATTTAAGTCTTTCTTATTGTAAACGATAATACGATTTGTATTTTCAGTTAACGCAAGCAATTTTTTGTCCTCATCATCTAGATCTCTCGACAAGTCCAACACAACTAATACAAGTTCTGCGTTTTCTAATGCTTTAAGTGATCGTTCAATACCAATTTGTTCAACACGATCTTCTGTATCATGAATACCTGCAGTATCAATCAAATTGAGCGTTACATTTTTACAATGTACGATTCCTTCAACTAAATCTCTCGTTGTCCCCGCAATATCTGTAACAATTGCCTTATCTTCTTCTAACAATGCGTTTAATAAACTACTCTTACCCACATTGGGTTTACCTAAAATAACGGTATTAATTCCTTTTTTTATTTGATATGAATTCTCTGCTTGCTTAATGATCTTTTCAATTCGTTTATACCACTCTTTAGCTTGTGGTAGTACAACCTCTTGTGATAGTTGTTCCACATCTTCATATTCTGGGTAATCTATGTTCACTTCAATGTGTGCAATGATTTGTAACAAGTCCTCACACAAGGGATGAATTAAGCGTGTTACAGAACCTTTCATTGAAGATAAAGCTTTTGTTGCACCTTGAGAATTCTTCGCTTCAATGAGGTCTAAAACCGCTTCAGCTTGAGTTAAATCAATTCTACCATTTAAGAAGGCACGTTCTGTAAATTCTCCCGGTCTTGCTACTCTTGCTCCTGCTCCAACACACAAACTCAAAACTTTGCGCGTGATATAAATTCCCCCGTGACAATTAATTTCCACTACATCTTCTTTGGTATAGGTTTTAGGTGCTCTAAAAACACTTACTAGTACTTCATCAACCGCTTTTCCATTATCTTGGATCATTCCATAATGAACAGTATGACTTGGTACATCAAGTAAGTTACGACTAAACAAATTGTTGGCAATTTCAATTGCATCATCACCACTTAAACGGATAATTGAAATAGCTCCTTCTTGAAAAGCTGTCGAAATTGCAACTATTGTATCGTTCATAAGCACCTCTTTCTATCCTTTATTTTAGCATAATTCAGCTTTGTTTGGATATCCATTAGTCACATTACAAAATATAAACATTGCATTATGGCTCCAAACACATTACACTTACATACATGAATACACAATTTAAAGAATATAACTTAGACAAAAGAATCATTCAAGCAATCCTCGACTGTGGATATCTTTCATGTACCGAAATCCAACGTCAATCTTTACCTTTATTATTAGAAGGTAAAAACTGTTTAATCCAATCCAAGACTGGATCTGGTAAAACTGCAGCATTTTGTATACCATTAATTGAAGCAATTGACTTCGATGACCCTACAAGTGCGCTTATCCTTGCACCAACAAGAGAGTTAGCCCAACAAATCCAACATGAGTTTAATCGCCTTGCTATATATAAGAAGATTAACTGTGTTTGCCTTATTGGCCGTCAAGACTTTCAAAAACAAGCATTACAACTTAAACAAAAAGCTCATGTTATCGTTGGAACTCCTGGTCGCGTATTTGATCACCTTGAATCCAACAACATCAATATGGATAACATCAAAACACTTATATTAGATGAAGCTAACGAAATGGTTACCCTCGGTTTACTTGAACAAGTAGAAACTATTGTAGCGGATTTACCTGAACATAAAACTTGGTTATTCTCTGCAACAATGGATTCAGAACTACTATTAAGCAAATTAAACGTTAACGATGCAAATATCATCACGATTGATTCACCATTAGAAATTAGTAACCAAATTGATACCTATCACATTAAAACAAATGATAAAGAAAATGTGTTGTTAGATATTTGTACACATTGCAAGATTGAATCAATGTGTGTGTTTGTCAATACGCGTGAAGATACAAAGAAAATCACTATGCTTCTACAAAAACAAAAATACTTATGCAGTATTCTCCATGGTGGTATGGAACAAAAAGAGAGAACACAATCCCTTGCGAAATTTAAACAAGGTAAAACACGTATTCTTGTATCAACTGATATCGCCGCTAGAGGAATTGATGTCGATCAAATTACTACTGTTGTTCACTATGATTGTCCATTAACAATTGACAGTTATATCCATCGCTCTGGAAGAACTGGAAGAAAAGATGAACAAGGTACATCGATCACTCTTATTTCAAAGGATGATACATCCAGTATTAAAAATCAAATATTGGATGAAACCGAAGCATTCATCATACCTTCGGAAACCGTAGATAATCACTTAAATAAATCTGTTCATAAAGAAGATAAAGACAGTACATTCAATTCAAAGAATACTCATTTATTTATTCGTGCAGGTAAAAAAGATAAAATTAGAAATTTAGATGTTGTAGGTGCATTGTGTTCATTAGAACAATTCAATTCTGATAACATTGGTATCATTGATATCCAGCAAAACTACACAACCGTAACACTATTAAATATTGACCAATCACAAATTGAAGATTTACAAGCAGTTAAAATTAAAGGTAAGAATAGAAAAGTTGAACTTAAAATTAAATAAGTTCAACTTTTCTTATACTCATTTTAATTTCAATGCAATTCAATTATAATATGATTAACATTTGAGGTTAACTTATGAAGATCGCACTACTTGATGATGAATCATCATTACTACTACAGCTTAAACAAACCTGTGATGAATGTCTTAATGAGATGGATATAACATCTTCTATCTCGTGTTTTTTAAGTGCCGAAGAGTTCCTATTTAAAACTAATCGCAACTATCCTTATGACTTGATTATTCTCGATATTCAAATGAAGCAATTATCTGGTATTGAACTTGCAAGAATAATTCGCGAAACTGACAAGTCTGTAATGATCGTTTTTCTAACAATTACACCCGATTTTGTATTCGATGGGTATGAAGTTGATGCCTACCGCTATTTACTTAAACCAATTAATATAAATGAATTGAAGAAGATAATTGAAGAATGTGAAAGAAGAAAAAACCGACTTGATTTAATTATTAAAAACGATGGTGATTTAATCAAAATTTATCAAAATGATATTTTATATCTAGAAGCGAATTCACATTATATATCTATCGTTACTAAATCCAATACAATTACTATCAAAGAAACCTTGTCCTCTATAGCGAAACAATGCTCATTATCCTTTTGCTCACCACATCGCTCGTATCTCATTAATATTGACTACATTCAAAAAATAACAAGAACAAGTGTGATTTTAATAAACAATATTTCAATTCCTTTGAGTAGAAATAAAATCAAAGAAATTAATGAACAATTTATTCGCCATCACATGAGGAATCAAATATGATGAATTTTATAATTAACTTCACATTCTTATTTTATGTGACTTTTGTATCTTTTAAAGAAATGAAAAAATCATTACGTATATTCTATTTCATTTGTATAACAATTTTATATATGTTATTTCTTCTATTTACCTTACCACTAAATTATTGCTTACTTATACAAATCTCTATAGTTTCTTTCTACCTTTATCAATATTATTCATTTAAATTAATTTATTTTCTGATTTATATTTCAATTCAAATTCTATGTATTACACTTTACATTGCTAATCCAATTATAACAATTCCAATCATCCAAATTCTTCTCTTTGTCTTAGCCATAGATTCAAAGTTTTATGACAATAAAATCAATGACGAAAGAACGACAACTTTCCAAAATAAAATTTTAAGCCAACAAGTTCTTGAAGTACAAAATATTTATACACAGCTCCGAGGATACAGACATGATTTTCACAATCATCTTCAATCGCTGAAAGCTAAACTTAAATTTGAGCAGATTAATGAAGCAACAGATTATTTAAATCAATTGGAAGATGAACTAAAAGAAATCAAACAACTTGTTGAAACAGGTAATCTTAACTTTGATGCAATCTTGAATTCTAAATTATCTTTGATAACATCTCACGAAGACATTGATTTAAATTGTAAAGTCTCCGTACCACCAACACTGACTATCACCGATACTGACTTATGTGCTCTTATTGGTAATTTAATTGATAATGCTTATGAGAGTTGCGAAAAAATGAGTGCAAATAAATTCATACGGATTTATATTGGCCAAGTAAAAGATGAATTCTATATTTCAATTACCAACTCAACAAATGAGGTTATTCGGAAATTGGATAATGAGTACATCACAAATAAGCGAGGCAATCATGGTCACGGTTTAAAACGAATAGATAACATTGTTTATAAGTATCAAGGATATATCAACCGCAAGAATGAACCTGGTGTTTTTGTAACCGAGATTCTATTGCCTTTATAAGTTACATTTCGTGTATTATTTTTTACATTTCACGATTTTTTTAGTCTTCATTAGAATTCTAATATATGATTTAGTAGAGGTATTTATTATGAAATATGGACTCTTTAGTAATATTAAATTTCTTTATTTTTATTTATGGAAAACGAATAAAAAGATTATTCTTTTTCAATTGCTTGAAATTTTTTTTTCCACATTAACTCCAGTTATCTTGGTGTTAATTCCACCTCTAATTCTAAATTTATTGGAGACTTATGTGACGTTTGAAACCCTGTTATTATCCTGTTTTGGTTTATTTCTTTTATTTAGTCCCATTAGCGCATTGAAAACATATCTTGTCGATAGAAACTCAAAACAATACATTGAATTTAGAAATCAAGCATTTCAAAATGAATACTTAAACAAACAATTTTCAATTCCATTCAGTGTTTGGGAGTCTGAGTATTTTCAAACGCTTTATTACAAGGGGCTTATATCCCTTTGTAACAATTCGATTGGTCTTGAAGATTTGTTGTGTCGATTTCCTCAACTTATTACTGAGATATTTGGATTAATTATATTTTGTCTTATGTTATCTAATTTGAATCCTCTGTTTATTCTTATTCTTTTAGGATTTGCTATCCTACAATATTTATTTTTTATCCCCGCATCTACTTACGAATCTCGTATCCGTGACCAATATCTATCAAAACTCGAAAAAACAAGTGAGTATTTTCAAATACTCAAATCGAATCATGTTAGTGCAAAAGATATTCGCATATTTGAACTTCAACCTTGGTTACTAGATAAGTTTAATGATTACTCAGTAGCACACAATCAATATACAAAGAAAATTAGAAATCGATATTTCTCGGTTGATTTCATTGCATCCGTTTTACATTTATTACGTGATCTGCTTTGTTATGGTTACTTAATCATTCAACTTAAAAACGGATTAGATCCTTCCTTATTCATTCTCTACATTGGCGTTATTTTAGGAATATCCTCATGGTTTGATAAAATTACATTATCATTATCCAATATTAGAAATGATAGTTCACTATTAAAAGACACTAGAATTGTTCTTGATTACCCTGACGCAGAAACAACTACTGGAGAACACCTGCAATCTACTGATTCCTTTCACATTGTATTTAACCACGTTTCATTTTCGTATCCAAATACCAATAAGATTATACTAGACGACATCTCCTTCGAAATCGAAGCGAATCAAAATATCGCGATTGTAGGCATTAATGGAGCAGGCAAATCAACAATCGTTAAACTATTATGTGGTTTCTATAAACCTTCAAAGGGGCAAATACTCATTAATGGACAAGATATAACAACGTTAAATATGGATCATTATCAAAGTTTGATTTCATGTATATTTCAAGATACTCATCATCTATCATTTACAATCGCTGAAAACATAGCATGTGCAACCATGTATAATCAACAACAATTAAATAAAGTGATTGAACAAGCTGAACTATTAGAAAAGGTAAATTCTCTATACAATAAAGAATATACATATTTAGATAATCACATCGATCCAAATGGAGTTTCATTATCTGGTGGTGAATTTCAAAAACTTATGTTAGCTCGTGCGTTATATAAAGGAGGTTCATTGTTTTTACTTGATGAACCTACCGCAGCATTGGATGCAATAACCGAGAATAAGATTTATGAACAATATAAAACATTAACAAATAAAGCTACATCAATTTTCATATCCCATCGTTTATCTTCTACAAAATTTTGCGATCAAATACTTGTTTTGAATGAAGGTCATATTATTGAGCAAGGTACTCATGCTGATTTAATTAAACTAAATAATTTCTATGCGAATTTATTTAACATTCAAAGCCAATATTATCAGGAAGGAAGTGAAAACAATGAAGTTCAAACAAGTTTTAGTTGAAGCTCATCATTTACTTCAGCTTTCTGCAAAAAACAACTGTTTACTTTACCTCATGATTCTTAATTCTCTAACAACTTCAATCATTCCATTTGTAAATTTATATTTCTCAATGCTAATACTTGATTCTGTTTTATATCAATCCTTTGATTTAACATTCACTTATGCAATTGTAATGATCGTTTTGTCATTCATACTAGATTGCATTTCAAAATTCACATCCCAAAGACTTATAGCGAAATACAGATTTTGTAATAACCTTGTAACACAAGATACTATCTCAAAATCATTCACTATAGAATTTGATGAATTAGAAAAAATAGAAACTATCGAGAAACTGAATTATCTTGATAACGGAATTAACGGAGCTGGAGATGTAGGGTCACAACTTCACGATATTAATTTATGTATTCAATATGCATTCACAACATTCTTCTCTTTGATATTTGTTGTTATTTTATTTCTTCATGTACCTTTGGATGCTAGTTACTTTTTCACTTCTCCGCTTTCTACCATCATAATGATTCTTTTATTTCTATTACTTATAATGATTATTTTTAAATTGCAAAAAATATCATCTCAAAAGATTAATGAAATGCAACGTTCAAACATTTCAACAAATAGTAAATCTTCTTATATTTTTAATGTACTACTCGATCTAAATCAATCATTGGATATACGTTTGAACAAATTGAATCATGTTATTCAAACTAATTATCTAAAATACAAAAAGAATTCTTTACCTATGTATTTACAATGGGGAATTGTTTTTGGTAGATACAATGCATTATCTTCACTATTAGTTGAACTCTATGCTGGTTTAACATATATCTTTGTCTGTGCAAAAGCTTATTACGGAATCATTTCATTGGGCAGTGTACTTATGTATACTGGTGCTATTAGTCAGTTTATAGTCTCTGTTCAAAAATTCATTTCAACATTCGCAAGTATTACTTATCGTTTTGAGTATTTGCATATACATAGTGATTTTATTCATCACCCCAACATTCATTACCATGGTACATTACCTATAGAAAAACGAAATGATTTTGAGTATGAGTTTGAGTGTCGCAATGTTTCCTTTAAATATCCAAACACTGAATTTTACGTTTTAGAAAATGTGTCATTACAATTTAACATCGGACAAAGACATGCAATTGTTGGCCAAAATGGCGCAGGTAAAACTACACTTATTAAATTATTATGCCGATTATACATACCTACAAGTGGTACAATTTATCTCAATGGAATCGATATACAAAAATATGATTTTGATGAATATATTAAAATTTTCTCTGTTGTCTTCCAAGATTACCAGTTATTCTCATTTCCAATTAATGAGAACATTGCAGGTTCATCAAATCCCATTAACGAAAAAGTATATAATATTTTAAGTAACATTCACATTTTAGATACTATTAATAATCTGCCCGAAGGAATAGTTAGTACTTTGTATAAAGACAATACAGATGGTGTAATTTTATCCGGAGGACAATCTCAAAAATTATCCATAGCACGTGCTTTATATAAAGACGCGCCATTTATTATTTTAGACGAACCTACCGCAGCATTAGATCCTATTTCAGAATCAGAAACATATTTAGAATTCAATCAACTTGTAGGTGGTAAAACTTCAATTTTTATATCACATCGAATGAGTAGTTGTATCTTTTGTGACAAGATATTTGTATTTGATCATGGAAAACTAATTAGCCAAGGTAATCATGTTGAATTGCTTAAATCTTGTGATATTTACAATCAGCTTTGGCATGCTCAGTCTAAACATTACCAACATATTATTTCTGAATAAGTAATCAAAAAAGTTGAACTTCTCCATTGAAGTTCAACTCTTTTAATCTATTGTATTTGTACGAAGTTTATTAATTAACAATTCAAACATGAATGCGACCACAAAGACACATATGATTGAAAATCCTAATCCTGGGAAAAATCCACTTCTAGAGTATGCATTAATTACACTTCCAATTGTACCCGCAACACCAATTGCAGGACCAACTACAACTGCTACCGCAAAGTTAATTTCACTTCGCATCGCAAGCCATGCGATGATACGTGTCATACATGATGGTAATACCGCTTCTGTAATGACTTGAAACCAACTTGCTCCACTTGCTTTCAATGCCTCAATGATTCCTGAATCAACTTCTTCAAAACTTTCACTATAAGATTTAACGAAGAATGCCCAACCATGAAATATCATACCAACTACTGCAGTTGTAGCACTTAAACCATACGACGAGATAAAGATAAGAACCCAAATAATTGTAGGTACAGCTCTTACAAAACTCGCAACTCCTTTAATAATATTTGAACATCGAACTGAAGATAAGTTCGTTGCGGCAAGTAAGCCAAACGGAAAGGCCAATACTGCCGCAAGAACTGTAGACAAAACACCTAAGAATACAGTGTTTACCAAAAGTGACGCAATGTATGTCATTTCACTTATTTTAAGTGCATCAAATCGAAGAAATGATACCGCCATATTCATAATAATATCTGGACGAAATTGATCCCATTTATAAGTAACTGTTACAAGAAATGCTACAAGTGATAAAATAAATAATCCTAGAATTACTTTGATAAGTTGATCACTTACTTGTTTATTCTTTAATTTATAACGTTTTGATTTACTTGCTCTAAAATCATTATTTACGAGTTGTATTTCACTCATTAGTCCATAATCCTCCTTCTTATATAACTTGAAGTTTGGTCAAAGACAAGAATCACGATTACAACCAAGAGAATTGCTGTAAACAAGGATGTGAATTGTCTAAAGTGTTTGTAGTTACTGATTAAGTATCCAATACCACTACCCGTTAACATACCAATAATAGTAGAAGATCGAATATTATTTTCTGTGGAATATAATCCCCAAGAAATTAGAGATGGCATGACCTCGGGGATTACAGCACAGAAGATGATTTGCCAATAGGAAGCACCAGTAGCTTCTAAGGCTTCTATACATGCAGAATTCGTTTCATCAATCGTATCTGCATAGACACGTGTTAAGAAACCATACGAGATGATTGATAACACAAGGAACGCTAAGAACTCTCCAAACCAGAAACTAATCAACAAGATAATTGCCCATACACCCTCTGGTATATTTCGAGTCAGTGATGCAATAAATCTCACCACTGCTTTTAGTATTTTGTTTTTACCTGTTTTCTTTGATATCGCAATCGCAGATAACAAACCAAGTACCATACCCACACATGATCCAGCACCTGCCAAAAGAATTGTGATTCCCATTTGTTGAATCATTACTCCCAAGTCAGTTACATCAGGTGGTAAGTATAGTTCAATGAATCGAGATACCCCTTTAGAAAAGTTTGCAATAGAATTTACCCATTCAAATTGAATTGCATTACCCATAACGATCGTACCTACTACTAAAATTAATAAACTAAGAATTAACAGATTTCTTTTTTTATTTAAGTAACTCATTTATCTTGCCCTTGGCTAATTAACTCTTCCATTTTGACACCATAAATTTTTTCAATCATTTCATCTGTTAATTCACTTGGTTTACCATTAAATACGATTTCGCCTTGATGCATACCAATAATACGATCCGAATAATGTAACGCAACATCTACTTGGTGTAAATTCACAAGACAAGGTATGTTTGTTGATTCTACAATATCTTTTAAATATTCCATAATTACTTTACTAGATTGAGGATCCAAAGATGCAATTGGTTCATCGCATAAAATCATTTTAGGATTTTGAACTAATGCTCTAGCGATACCCACACGTTGTTTTTGTCCACCTGATAATTTCGAACAACGATCATATGCTCTTTCTTCCAATCCCAACATTTTTAGTATACTCATTGCTGAATCTACATCTTCTTTGCGATATTGCTTTAGTAATGATTGAAGCCATGTATAGTTCGCAAGTCTACCATGTAATACATTCTCTAATACACTTGAACGATAAACTAAATTGTAATGTTGGAAAACCATACCAATATTCTTTCGAATTGTTTTCAATTCCTTTTTGTTCGCCTTTACAACATCTACCCCATTGAACAATATATCTCCATCCGTTACATCAATCATTCGATTGATTGTACGTAGTAGTGTTGATTTACCTGCACCACTTGGGCCAATAATTGAAACCAACTCTCCTACACTAACTTCTACCGAAATATTACTTAATGCTTTGATTTTATTATCGTATATCTTAGATACTGAATTCATTTGTAAAACTTGCGTCATAATATTCTCCTTTAGTCTTTATACATTTCGTATAAGAAGTCGTAGAATCCTTCAGGTATTTTAACGAAACGGTTTGCACCAGCTCCATCACTTTCAAAGAAGAATCCATTTTCATCATCAAAGAAATTCTCAACTGAATTTTCAGGAGTCATTGCAGTGAAGTGATTAATAATTGCATCTTGCATATCTTGAGTAATATAAGTTGAATTAACCCATAGTGGTCCATTTGGTACATCTACTTCATCAATGATGTATAAGTCATCCATGAAATCATCACCATATTTACAACAGAATGCACCAGCATATACTTTGTTTTCTACAATAAGTTGAACACTACCTGGATGGTTTCCACCAAATTGTACTTCTGAGAAAATACCACCATCTTTTGTTGTCTTTTCAAACACTTGAGATTTATTTTGTACTTTTCCATTTCCTTCAGGTCCAAATTCCATAAATAATGTAGTAGTAGGAACTAGTCTTCCCGATGTCGATGTCGCAGATACAAATGAGAATGATTTATCAATTAATTGTGCATATTGTTCTTCTTTTGATTTACCTTCAAAATCTTTTGCATTTTCTTTATTTGTTGCGATAAACGCTGGATAAGAAGCTTGTTTAACATCTCCATCAACACCATATGTTACAAGTGGAATGATCGCATCATCTTCCATTTTTGTTGCGACAAATGTAGCTCCTGATTCCCAAGCAATTTGTGCTGTCCCTGTAAGCATTGCTTCTGTTACGGCTGAGTAATCATCACAAACGATACCATTAATCTTGATATCATCACCTAATGCTTTTTGTAATTCATCAATTAACATTTGATCAACTGTACTGATTGTTCCTGATCCTTCATTTGGTAGAAACGCTACAGTAACAGTTTCAATTTTTTTATTTGTTGTTTCTGTATTTTGTTCGTTATTTTTTGTTTGACATCCTGCTAATAAAACTAAAGATAAAAGTGTTAGTAATATTTTCTTCATATATCCTCCATGTAGTTACACTACACAAGTACTATAGTTTTTTTATATAAAAAAGGAATTAACTCCTTGTTAAAACTGAGTTAATTCCATTCTGTACATTGATTAGTAAACTCTTTAAGTAAATCATCTGAAGTTGCTGCTACACATGTTTGGTTACTATCTATCGCATTCAGTGTGTAATAAATATCAATACGCCCACCAACTTCTTCAAGTAAAAGTCTTGCGGCTGCATAGTCCCACAACTTAATATGATTTGATATAAATAGTTGTTCCTTATTTAAAGCCAACTGACATATCGCAAGTGAGCTACAACCTAAACTACGATGAGCTCTTATTTTTTTGCTTAATCGATCCAAATCCAAACCATGACTACGATAGAACCCTAATAATGATTTTAAACTACCATTGAGAATACTATCCTTCATTTTGGTAATTGGTAATTGTTCGAGTTGTTGATCATTACAATACGCACCTTGTCCTACAACACAATGATATAATTCATCATTAACCACATCATATACGATACCAAATGTAGGTTTACCGCGATGGTAATATGCAAGTGATATTGTATAGTCACGACGATGACTAATGAAGTTAGTTGTACCATCAATTGGATCAAGTATCCATAAGTTACTACTTACAATTTGATTTACATTTTCTTCACACAACCAAGAATCATCTAGGAATACATTTTTTATTTCATTCATGATTTTATCTTGAACTTCTACATCATAGTTCGTTACTAAATCACTTATATCATTATTCTTACTTTCAACTACAATATCACTCTTGTCTTTTAATTCTTTTCCTATTCGCAATACAACTTCTTTAGCTAGATTAAACTTTTCTAACACGACTTCCAATTTCGGGTTCATTTCCATATTTTCCATGATTATCACTGCCTCCCGTTTCTATCCAGTTGTAATGGTTCGCAATTTCATGACATACTGATTGTTCTTTTATACTATGAGAACTATGATATGTTTCTATACCATCGATATCCATTGCATCATAACGATTTACCATATCAATGCATTGACTGTTAAAAGGATGAGCTAATATTGCTTTCCCTCCATCCTCATGGATACATGCAATCGCATCTTCAACGCTAGGTAATTCCACTTTAAATTGACATGGTCCTTTGTTCTTAAATAATGTTTTATAGAGTGTTCCATAGTATTCATCAGTAATTCCTTGTTCAATCAAAACTTTTAATATGTGTTGTTTATATATCGTTGTACTATGCCCTTGATTTTTATAAACATCATTCATTGTTATTTCATACCCCAAGTTTTGTAATATCTCCACTTGTTTGTGTGCAATTTCTTTTCTTTGTTTTAATGTATTTTCACACAACCTTCGAATATTATTTGCATTTAAATCAAATGAATAACCCAGGATATGAATCTCTTTTTCAAGTACATTGTCCCATGCACTAATTTCAATACCTGGTATTACTTCAAAGTCTTTTGTATTGTATTTAAGAGCTATACGTGTTCCTTCGGTTGTATCGTGGTCTGTAATGGATATACTTGTACATCCTTTTTGTTTTGCACACTCGATTATTTCTTCTACACTTCTTGATGAATCAGAAAATGTTGAATGGATATGCCAGTCTTTCACTATCCAATTTCACCTCTTTGCATGTTGAATTCTTTATCACACAAACCTTCCATGAATTCTAAATCATGGAATATCCCGAGCATCGTTGTACCATCATTTTTAAGTTGTTCAATTAATGTACGAACTTTTACTTTACTTGCGTTATCAAGTGATGCAGTAGGTTCATCCAGCAACAACAATCTTGGTTTTTTTACCATCGCCATCGCTATGTTCACTCTTAGTTTTTCGCCACCTGAAAATGTATTGGGGTATGCATCCCATAGTGTTTCATCTAGATCAAAATGCGAAAGAATGGTGATTGCTTTTTCTTTAGCCTCTTCATCACTTCCACCTGTTTCAAGTACTGCATTTTCTACAAGTTGTCTTGCTGTTGTTCGAGGCATGATTTTAAGGAATTGTGAAACATATCCTATTTCGTGTTTTCTTAGATGAACGATTTGGCGTTCTGTTGCTTTGCATAAATCAATCCACCCATATTTTTCACTATCATAAAATATCTCACCTTGTTGGGGATAATTGGTACGATAAATGCCTTTAAGAATTGTTGATTTGCCACTACCACTTCTTCCAGTAATACCGATAAACTCTCCTTTCTTCAATGAGAGATTTATATTTTCACAACCCTTTACTATTTTGTTCGCATTGTATACAGTAAATTCTTTTGATAGATTTTTAATTTCTAAACAACTTTCATTCATACTTCTACCTCATATTTTCTTATAAACTCATCAATGGATAGGGTAAAATCTTCCCAGTTATTTAACACTTTATCTGCTGGCCAATTCCACCATGCTATTTTTTCCAACGCTTCAATTTGACGAGTTGTAAATCTGTATTTTAATATACGTGCTGGATTACCTACAACAATGGCATAAGGTTCTACATTTTTTGTTACTACTGCACCGCTTCCTACAACACAACCATTACCCAATGTAATACCTGGTTTTATGATTGCTCCATGGCCTATCCAAGTATCATGTCCTATGATTGTTTTTCTTGCTTTTCTTTCATTGAAGAATTCAATATCATCTTCATCTGCTAAGCCAAACATCTTTCTTCGATAGGTAAAATGATGTAATGTAGGTCTTTCAATCGGATGATCTGTTGCACCTATTCTTACCATTGCCGCAATGTTTGCGTAATTCTTAACAATTACATTTTGTAGAATGCAATATTCACCTGTATAAGAAAATTTACCAAGTATTACATTCTCTAACCGATTAAATACACCTACTTCTGTGTATTCATCTAACTCACAATTCTCTATAACAGAATTCTCTTTAATTGTCGGTTCTTTTGTTATCATATTAAACACGATAGTTCATGTTTGATACAAGAACTCCCTCCACAAATACATGAGTTATTGCTGGATAATTATCAGGTAATCGCATTACAATGAGCATATCTGCTTTCTTACCTACTTCAATTGATCCAACTTCATGATCAATGTTAACGGCTTTAGCAGGATTTAAACTTACCTTATTGATCATCTCGTGTAATGGTTGTCCACTATCTACCATCATGAATACCGCATGCAATAATGATGCAGGATAATAATCTGAACAAAGTATGCCAGCACATCCTGTTTCAATTGCTTCTTTTGCACTCAAGTTCCCTGCATGAGATCCTCCTAATAAAATATTAGGTGCTCCCACTACTGTATGAAATCCTTGATGATATGCTTCTTGAAGTACTTCCATTGTGATTGGAAATTCTGATATTGTTGCATGGAAGTTTTTGATAACATCTAATTTTTCAATCGAGTCATCATCATGAGATGCAATTGGAATATGACGTTCTTCTGCTAAATCCGCAATTTGAATAATTTTATCCAAAGTTAATTTCTCTTTTGTCATTAAGGCATTCATTTTTTCATTAACTTGTTCTTCTGTTAAACCTTCATCATTAATGTAAGATTTCTTATAGATTTCTAAATCACGATATTGTCCTTGTCCTGGAGTATGATCCATAAATGATATTAGATGTACTTTATCATCTTTTATATAATCCACTACATCGTTATATACATCGATGTTATCTAGTTCTAGACGCAAGTGAAAACGATGATGAACTAAGTGCAATTGTTTATGACTCTTGTCAATTAACTCAATCATCTTCTTTACATTTTCTGGTTTGCGCAATGCTTTCTTACCTGTATCTTTTAGGAATGAAATAGAATGATACATCGTTGTAATCCCATGTGTAACTAATTCTCTTTCGAATTCATATAAAGCTAAACTAAAATCCATAACACTTGTTACTCGTGGTGCTGCAAGTTGTTCGATATAATCCGAGTGAATATCAATAAATCCTGGTACAAGATATCCACCTTGTCCATCGATTACTTCATTTACTTCATCATGAATTCTTGATGCAATTTTTCTAATTATTCCATCTTTCACAAGTACTTCATGATCTTTAAGTATGCCATCTTTTGTAACGATATCTATATTTACAATTTTCTTCATATGTTCTCCTATAGTAGTGAATATACTAACTGTTGTGTGTATGGATGTTGTGGATCTTCCATGATTTGATCAGTTAATCCTTGTTCAACAATTTTTCCATTTAACATTACAATGGTACGATCTGCCAACATTTTAATAACACTTAAATCATGTGATACTACAATCATTGATACTTTGCTTTCTCTTTGGATTTGCTTAATTAAATCCAGTACATTCGCTTGTACTGATAAATCCAAACCCGTTGTAACTTCATCCAATAATAGAACAGGTGGATTGTTAGATAATGCTTTTGCGATTTGTACTCTTTGTTGCATACCACCAGAGAAATTCTTTGGACATTCTTTCATCCGATATTCCGCAATGTTTACTTTTTCTAATAATGTTTTACCTACTGTCGTCATGTGTTCAACATTTTGATGATTTGCAGCGATTAACTTTTCAGCGATATTTGATATTGATGAGAAATTCATCTTTAAACCTAAGTATGGATTTTGATAAACCATTCCTAGGATAGTATTTCTTATCATTCTCTTTTGTTGATCTGTTTCTTCAAATACATTCTTCATCCCATCTTTATGGCGTTTCAAATAATACTCTCCACTGGTTGCGGGTTGATCAAAATAGAGACATTGAACAAGCGTTGATTTCCCACTGCCTGATTCTCCTACAACACCTAGAATTTCTCCTTCATACAACTCCACATTAATATCATTACACGCATATACTGTTTTACACTTTGGACAATAGTTTCCTTGTAAAGAATGACTTTTATCACCTCGACAAGAATCACATCCAGGTCCAAATTGTTTATACAAATGCTTTACTTCAAAGATTGGTTTCTCACTCATTGTATTTCTCCATTTCGTCTTTTTAGGCAATAGCTTGTATCATTACATTGATATGAAACAGCACCCGTTTCTTGATCGATAATTTCATCAAGATAAACATGATTTGCGCCACAATGACTACAACATTTACCATCAAAGTTTTCTACTTCAAACGGTACATCTTCAAAATCCAATGAAACTACTTGAGTATAAGGTGGGACTGCATAGATTTTCTTTTCCCTCCCTGCTCCAAGTAATATGGTAGCTTTGGATTGATTTAACTTGGGATTATCAAATTTTGGGATAGGACTTGGCGCCATAACATATCGATTATTTACTTCAACTGGATGATCTGCACCTGTTGCCATCGTGTTGTATTTCATAATTTGTTCAAACAACAACAACTTAGCTCCGGTGTATTCTTTTTCACCATGAAGAATTTTTGTTTTGGTTTCACTCGGCTCATAGTCACGCAATGGTTCCGGTGTTGGCACTTGTAATACCAATAGTTGATTCTCACTTAACTCTTCTTCTGGCACACGGTGACGTGATTGAATGATTGTTGCCTCTTTCGTTGATGTTGTAATTTCTACATCCGTAGTATCTGTAATCAACTTTTTAATACTAATCGCATTCACACTTTCATCACTTCCTTGGTCAATGACTTTCACGATATCTTTTTGTCCAATACAAGATAAAGTAAGTTGAATACCTCCTGTTCCCCATCCTCTTGCTACTGGCATTTCTCTTGATGCAAAAGGTACTTGATAACCAGGAATCGCAATTGCTTTAAGAATAGATCTTCTTATTTCTCTTTTACTTCCTTCATCAAAGAAGGCAAAATTAAATTTCTTCTTCATCACTATTCCCCTTTACTTTTCTAGCACTATTTAACTTTGCTTGGAATGTTACATAATGAGGTAATTTGAGATGTGATATAAATCCTGTAGCTTCAATACTATCTACATGGTATAAAACAAATTCTTCATCACTTGTCGCAAATCCTTCATCTTTTCTTTCTAAGCATTGGTCTAAAATACTCATCGCAATTGCTTTTGTTTCGTTTTGTCCAAGCGTTATACCATAACCAATTTCAAAATTGATTTCATGACTTCCATCTTTCAATAACTTTGTTACAGGAACTAAACTCTCTACCTCAGTTATTTCAACACTACCAATTGAATAAGAATCTTCTTCACTCGTTGGATTGTTTGGATTTTCAATTGTAAGAGGTAGTTGTCCCACTCTTAACTCCGCAACCGTAGGATGTACCGCACCATAACCACGTAATGATGCATACCCTAATCCAATGACCGCTTGACTCATTCCACGTTGCAAAATTTGTAATCTTTCGCTACGACTTGCAGGAAACTTAAGCGTTTCTTTTGTCGTATCTTTAGGTTCTGCATTATCTGGTTCATGTGATTCAATCAATCCTTCACTTTTTAAGTAGTCTACTACTTTAGGAAATTGTTCTATTTTAGCTTCGTCTTTTTTTAGTTTTGATTCTACTTTTCTAAAGAATTTTTTTGCATCCTCATCGGTTTCATCTTTCAATTCAAAATCAACCAAACGATGGGTATAATCGAATGATGCTCCAAGAATTTGTCCTTTTGGAATATCTTTGAATGCCGCAGATATTCTTCTCTCCACAAACATCGATGAACTTTCTGCAATTCTTGAATAATATTTTCTTGGTAGTGTAGAGCGATAGGCACGTAATAAGAAAACTGCTTCCTCTACTGATCCTTCAGCTTGTTTAAGTGCAATTGCCGCAAGCTCTCTTGAATACAAAGATGACTCTGATAAAACTTGATCAATGAGTAATCGAAATGATGCTTCTATATCTTCTGTTTTAATTGATTTCTTATGTTCTAATCGTTTGTATTTTAATCGTTCAATACTTTTCTCAATGGCCTTTTGACCACCCTTAACTGCTACATATGCCATGTTATTAAATCCTTTCTACTTGCGTAGTTCTAGGTAATGCAAGCAAGTTATAATTCTTATCTAAGAAGATGATATCCACACCCATTGGAAACTCAATATTAGTTTCATTACGAGCTTCTAACCAATCACAATTGATATTAATTTTTATATCTTTCGTGTCTTTAATTCCAGGTCCCTTACAGCGATATGTTTTACCCGCTGTACAACTATTGCACTCAACAATGATTGTCGCACTCTTATGCGGATCAATCAGTGTTCCAACTTTTGCTTGTTCAAGTACATGTGCTAATTCAAATTGATTGTCATATGCAATAAAGATATAATCCGCTTCATCCACATTCTTTCTTTGACAATAAGTAATCATTGCCATTTTCTCATCAATATTTTTATCACCATAAACACAATAACTTGTATCTGTATCCAGCAATGAAATTGCGATTGCTTGTGTACTCTTATATAAATCCATGGCATAATCACATCCATTACATATTGAATGAACATTCTTTACGGATGCAGCATAAGACATACTATCGAGTAGTTGTCTAAATAATTGTTGGGTATCAAATACTCTATGAAATTTAGACATCTTATTCCTCCTGCATCGTATCAAATGATACTTTTGTTTTTAGTATTGCTTTCATTTCTTGTCTTTGCTTTAAATCTTGTTTCTCTTTCTCAATTTCTATTGTTTTCTCTATTTTGTAACATAACGAACTATTTGCATTGAATGCCGCATCTATAATCGCTAGTAACTTTGCTTTCTTTAAATCAAATCCTTGTAGTATTCCAAATCCGATATGATTATCAATCATGACACGACATTCACTTACAACAACTTCACTTAAATAAAACAAACTGTTCTTTGCACCTTCTCTTTTTTTAATCATGACTAAGCTATGAGATGGTGATTCTATTTCTTTCACCTCATGTTGTTCATTAATTTTTTTTGCTAATGAACGAAGTAAACTAGTATTCATATTAATCAAAACTTCTGTTCTCTCTTTTCGATTCATACATTCCTCCTATGTTCATTTGTATTCTATCAATTCTGTTTCCTTGATTAGTTAAATTGAGGTAATATATGATTAAGACTTTGTAAAGTCGAATGGAACAAAGTAAAATCTTCTTTGCAAACAAAAAAAGTCACTCGTATTATGTGATAATAATAAGAGTGATTAGAATGATGCCGCTTAGCCACAACACCATGTAATAATTATGAACAAGTAAAAAGAGACATGCAATTGCACATCTCTTTTTTTACTATTCAGTTTTTGTAACAATTGCTTTTTCAATACGATAATGCTTTATCTCTTCTATTTTTACTTCTAGTTTATATTCATTCAATGTAAATTGAGCCCCTACTTTTGGTAATTCTTCAAAAGTTCCAAATATAAATCCACCAAATGTTTCATATGTATCTGTTGGCAAGCTTACACCTAGTTGCTCAGATACATCTTCAAGGCTTGCGTTGCCTATGATTTCCCAAGCATTATTTGCGACCTGAACAATTTCTTCATCATCCTTTTGATAAATATCATTTTCCAAATCACCAACTAATTCTTCTAGTAAATCATTCATTGTAATAATACCAAACATACCCCCGTATTCATCCAATACAACCGCAAAGTGATTTCTAGTACTTCTCATTTTTTTAAATAGAACATCAGCTGTCATCGATTCTAGTGCATACTGTGCTGGACGAATTAGTGTATTTACGACAAGTTCTTTCGTTTTGTTTTTCAATCTAAAATAGTCTTTTATGTTTAACACACCTACAATGTGATCTACAGTTCCATCACATACAGGATAATATGAATATCGACTATTTTTCATTTCTAATTCCCATGCATCTAATGTGTCCGCAATTTGTAATGCCTTAACATCCATACGGTGTGTTGCGATTTCTGATAGTTCTGTATCATTAAACTCAAATACATTTTGTATCATTTGTTTTTCTTCTTCTTCAATCACACCTTTTTTGTTTCCAATATCAACCATCATTCTAATTTCTTCTTCGCTTACTTCTTCATCTTCTTGATTTGGATTAATTCCAAGCAACCTAAGAATCCCATTCGTTGATGCAGTAAGTGCCCATACAATGGGTTTGAATAGATTCGATATAGTGGTGATCAATGATGACATACCTAATGCTAATTTCTCTGCTTTTTTCATCGCTAAACGCTTTGGTACAAGTTCTCCAAAGACAAGCGTGAAATAAGATAATATCAATGTAATGATCACTACCGAAATTGTATCCAGTGTTGATACAGGTAAATTGACACCCACACTAACTAACCATGTTACTAACATTTCTGAGAAGTTGTCTGCTGCAAAAGCACTTCCCAAGAAACCGGATAGTGTAATCGCAACTTGGATGGTTGCCAAAAACTTTGCAGGTTGATCTGTAAGTTTTTTTAATCGAATCGCTTTCTTGTTCTTTTCATTAACTAACTGTTCTAACTTTGCATCGTTCATCGATATAACCGCAATCTCAGCACATGCGAAAACTGCGTTCAATAAGATTAAGAATGCTTGTAAAAATAATTGAAACACTAACTGACTACTCATATTTCCTCCGTAAAATGAAAAACACACAAAAATCTATCATTGATAGTCTGTGTGTTTAATTCGTATTTATATTGACATGTCTGCCAACTATCTTCGTCCATTTATTAATTCTCCTAATTGATATATTTATAGTACAATTCGTATCTATTGTCAATTAAATAAGCCCAAAGTGATGCATGCATTATAAATACCATCACTATCTGCATCATCGGTAATGAATGTTGCGATCTCTTTTAACTCATCTATTGCGTTGCCCATCGCTACACTTGTTTTGGCTTTTTTAAACATCTTTAAATCATTAATACCATCTCCAAATACAATGATATCCTCTTCGCTTCCACCTTGCATTTCTACTATTTTTTTGATTCCTTTGTATTTATCATCTGGTTCAACAAATGCAAATGGACTTCCTTCATAATGCATAAATCCAATCTTTTTGATTTCATCTATTTGATTGTATTTTTCTTCATTATTCTCAATGATTATCCGTCTTATACATGTTTCATTTGTATAGTCATAGTTTGGATCTACTATAATATTCCTTAAAAAGTTTATGTTCGTTATAAGTGATTCTATCTTTTCATTTCTTGTAACTAAATTTGTACTATCTTCAATAGATACTGACCAGGCTAATTCTAATTCATCACATCTACGTAAGATATTTTTCGCTATTTCCATATCAATCGGTTCATAATTCTTTAATTCTCCATTGATAATGATGCCGTTACCACCTTCGCAAACTAAACTTTTCACGCCTGTCTTCTCTGCAATATCCTTCGCTAGATAGACAGCTCTTCCTGTAGCTAAAGAAACAAAATGTCCACTCTCTTCTAATTTCCTTAACGCTAAAAATGTCGATTCACTTATATGATTACGTTTTGTATGTGATGTAAGTGTACCATCAATATCAAAAAATATGTATTTCTTGTTCATAAACTATCCCTCAATTCAAATATACTTGTCTATTATCTCAAATTGTTTCATCAAAGTGAAGTTAAGTTTTGGTAAACGAAAAGGAATGTTTCCATTCCTCTTGATTACTTCTCACTAAATCCAATAATCCCAAATGCACCAGGACCACTGTGTGTAGATACTACGCAACCCGCTTGTATCCACATACAAGATTCGAACCCACACTCTTTCGCAGTATTCTCTGCTTTTTCTTTTAATGCAGGATTCATATCTCCAGAATAAACAAAGATAGCTCTGTCTTTCATTAAATGATGTGTTTCACTGAACTCTTTAATCAATTTAATTCCCGATGTCATAATCGAACCTCGGTATTTTTTAGCCGACATTAGTTTACCATCAACAATTTCAATAACAGGACTCAAATTAAGAATTTTAGCCCCCATATATGCCGCATTACTCACTCTTCCTCCAGCTTTAAGATAAACTAAGTCTCCTGGAATAAAACCCATATGTATTCTATTAATTAAATCATTTACCATTTCAATTACAACATCTAATGGTGCATCTGGATTCTTTTCCAACCATTCCGCAACTGTTAATACTAGGAATGCTTGCCCAGCAGATACACATTTTGTATCAATACTTGTAATATAATCTAATCCATCCGCCGCAATAACCGCACTTTGGTATGAACAAGTTGTGATAGCTGAATAAGCTAAATGTAGTATATGTTTATCCGGATATTGTTCATGTATTTCGTCAAACACAATTTCAAAATCGCCAGGTGTAGAACCCGCTGTTTTTGGAAGTGTTCCTGTCTTATGATAATAATCGAAGATATCACTCACTGGAAAAGTCATATCATCTTTAGTTTCAGTTCCAAATGACACGTGCATAGGTACGATTTTAATTCCGTATTTATTTACGATTTCTGCAGGAATATCTGCTCCTGTTTCTGCTACTATAATATATTTACTCATCCATTACCCCTATTCTTTGCACTGTTCAATTAAAAATGAAAGCGCTGATTATGATTTTCATTATACCACGCTTCCATCTTTTTAATATTAATATTTATTTCTTATGTATTAATTTTGTATTAAATTTTTAGTGTTTATAATTAATCTTATCCGTATTACTATTTTAAATTTAGTTGTTGATCGGTATTCCAACATTTACTTTTTTAAGATTAAACTCCCCTAAGTAGTCTACTGCAGCAATTTTCCAAAGCCCATCCTCTTTTTTTAACTTGATTGTTTCAAGATATTTATCATTGAATTCATCAAGTTCATCAGGATACCCTGTTTGTGCTCTAACCTCAATAACGACTTCTTCATCATTAATGTATTCAATTGCTTCAATCCTATCTAGCTCGGGGTGCAGTTGATATTTGTATTCGCCACATTGACATATATACATATAAGCTAATCCATCCACATCCAAAAGATAAGTTATACTATCTCCACTATACGCACTTTGGAGTACATCTTCTACGAAATCTTTTGAGAATACCTTGTAATATACATTGTAAATATCTTCTGTTGTATTAATTGGGTTACCATCAAGTGAAATTACTTTTGTAATATCTTCATTACCATTAAGTCGAATACTGTAATCATTCTCAAAGAATGATCCCATTAATGACCTTTCAAATATGCCAAGGAATAATTCAAATTGACTTAGTATTTGCGCTTCTTCCTTATACTCTTGATTATCATCATAAGGATTACGTAGCACAATACCTAGCGTGTAATATGTCAATGTAAGATCTTCTATTCTAAGGCTAACATTCACCGCGTATTTATCATTAAGTTGTACCTCATAAACTGTTTCCTTCAAATATTTATCATTAACTATATGCTTAATCTCTATCTTGGAATCTTTTGAAATTGGATCTATTTCCTTTAATTCAATATATTTCTTTTCATCTGGTCTTTGATTGTACTCATCAATACTTTTATTTATTTCATCAATCAATTTTTGTGGTAACAATTCAATTTCCATATCATTTTCTTTTATTTCCATTGGAAGTATCGGTGTCTCAATGGGCTTTTGTTCAAGATTCTCATCCTTTGTACATCCAGTTATTAAAATACTTACGAGTAGAATGCTTATTATTTTTTTCATCTTCATCCTCTTTTCATATAATTCAAATTAGGTCTATCATTGTAGATTTAATATATCATATTTTTGTTTCTTCTACTACTTAAATATAGAAAAAGAAAGATAAAGTATCTTACCTTTCTAGATGATGTTATGAACTACTAAATCTTTTAAAACAAGTTCTTCTTTTGCAATATCCAATTGTCCAATTGTTGTTTTCTCAAATGTACCATGGCAATCACAACCACATGTAATCATTAAGTCTTTTTCTTTGCACAATTCCAAACAGACTTTCACGACTTCTTCTGTATGGGATGGATAGTAACATTCTATGCCATCTAAGTCATTACTTTCAATTATTTTTCTAAGCTTAAATTTAAAATATTCCATGTCTTTTGTATCAATTACTTTTCCAGGATGAGCTAATACCGCTTTCCCTTTTGCAAAATGTATCATTTGACATACTTCTTGTATCGGTGGAAAATCAACACATTCATAGGTATGGTCATATTTAAAATAGTATCCAAAACTTTCTCCGATATCATTGGCTAATTTACGGTCAATGAAATAGTATAGTGCTTTCCATCCACCTAACTTTGGGTCATAAGTATATTGATTAAAATCATCCAAGGATACCTCTGGATAATCTTTCTCCATTTTCATAATTAGTTTTTCACTAACTTCATCTAACTTACGTTTTATTGTTTCCAAATAATTCTTGAATTCAGTATTTTCCAAATCATATCCATAGGCAAGCACATGGAAGTTTTCACCATCTTCTAGTGTATCTACTTCTGCTCCTGTTATGCATTGAATATTGGCTTCCTTCGCAAATTCAATAATCTCTTTATTCCCTGTACATTGATTATGATCAGTTAGTGCTATTAATTCTACATCATTATTTTTGGCGTTTTGTATAATCTCTTGTGGTGTTAATGTACCATCAGAGTAATAAGAATGAATATGTAAATCAATTCTCATCTTTCTCCTCCTTTATTAAAGAAAAGAATAAGTTTCCTTATTCTTCAATTAATCCTAATAATTCTAGAATTCTATTTAAATCATCATCACTTGTATATTTAATTCTAATTTCATTTTTATCCAAACTAACTAATGTTTGTAGTTTAAGTTCCATCAGATTTTCAACATATACAAGATTTGGATCTTTTTCTTTTAATGGTTTAACTTTAGTTTTTTTCTTGTCATTACCATCTGCAATTTCTTTTGTCATTGCTTCTACTGTACGTACTGATAACCCTTCTTTGTATGTTTTCTCTGCAATCTCAATCGCAAGTTCTTCATCTTCAATTGTTACCAATGGACGTACATGTCCAATTGAAAGTTTTTTCTCTGTAACCATTTTTTGAATGGGTTGAGGTAATTTCAATAAACGCATAATGTTTGTAACATAAACACGAGATTTACCAACACGTTGTGCAAGTACTTCTTGTGTATAGTTTAATCTTTCAGCAAGATGTTGATATGCACTAGCTTCTTCTAATGGATTTAAGTCTTCACGTTGTACATTTTCTAGAATTGATATTTCCATCATTTGTGCATCTGTAAAATCCATAATGATTGCAGGGATTCTATCCTTCTTCGCAATCTTACTCGCACGCCAACGTCTTTCACCCGCGATGATTTCATAGCCTTGTAGACTCTTACGAATCAAGATAGGTGTAAACACACCATGTTCACGAATTGAGTCAGCCAAATCATTTAAAGCCGCTTCATCAAAAATTTTACGCGGTTGGTATGGGTTTGGTCTAATTTCACTTATTGCGATTTCATTTGTTTTTCCACCTGCGTCAACCTTACCTTGTTGAATATCTTCAATGGCTTCCATCATGTCTTCGCCAAATATAGCTTCTAATCCTTTACCTAATCCTTTTTTCTTATCTGTACTCATGCTTTAGCCTCCTTTTGAGAACTGTTGATCACTTCTTTAGCAAGTGATGCATAAGCTTTTGCACCTTCCGAACGAACTTCGTATTCAAATATAGTTTGTTCACGACTTGGTGCTTCAGATAGCTTTATATTTCTTGGTATATAACTCTTATATACTCTCTCTTTAAAATACTTACGAACTTCTTGTTGAACCTCAACAGATAATTTTGTACGAGCATCAAACATTGTAAGCAATACTCCTTCAATTGTAAGTGCAGGATTAAATAAACGTTGTACCAAACGAATTGTACTTAGTAATTGTGTTAATCCTTCCAATGCATAATATTCACATTGTACTGGAATGATTACAGAATCTGCCGCAGTCAATGCATTGGTATTTAATAATCCAAGTGATGGTGGACAATCAATAATAATGAAGTCATACTCATCCTTAATTTCAACTAACTTATTTCTTAGTAGTTTTTCTCTTCCAACTTTGAATTCTGCCATTTCTAAATCAGCACCAGCTAAATTAATATTGGCAGGAATAACAGCACATGGTGGAACTTTCAATTGAATCACCGCATCACTTGCTTTTGTATCCCCGAGCAAAACTTCATAAACTGTTGATTCATGTTTCTTCTTATTCGCACCAATTCCTTGTGATG
Source organism: Anaerorhabdus sp. (assembly GCF_036637135.1). Taxonomy (GTDB): domain Bacteria; phylum Bacillota_I; class Bacilli_A; order Erysipelotrichales; family Erysipelotrichaceae; genus Anaerorhabdus. The sequence goes on from NZ_JAVWNC010000017.1 coordinate 32,677, forward strand.
CATTGCCTTGAGGGTCAAAGTCTACCATTAACACTTTTTTACCTAAATATGCTAATCCCGCAGATAAATTAATACTTGTTGTTGTTTTGCCTACTCCACCTTTTTGATTAGCGATTGCAATTATTTTCCCCATATGACACCATCCTCACTATTTAGGAAATTTGATAATAATTCGTACATCTGTTAATGTTTCATCCATTTCGGTTGTTACATCAATCCCTGTTTTCTTTATCATTTGTACACATTGATTGACACTATTAATCCCAATTTGTGTGTTTCTTGTAAATCCTTTTGTTGCTTGTTTTTTCTTCTTTGGTTTATCATCTCTTAGTTCTTCAATATAACCCTCAGATTGTCTAACATTGTATTGGCGATCCACAATATTATGGAAAGCTTCTATTTGTTTATCTCCAGTAAGACTTAACAAAGCCCTTGCATGTCTTTCTGTAATTTGTCTTTGTAATATACCTTCTCGAATTTCTTCAGGAAGATTTAGTAATCTAATTTTATTCGCAACTGTTGATTGTGTTTTTCCAATCTTCTTCGCAACTTCTTCTTGTGTAAGTGATGCTTGTCTCATGATTTGAACATACGCTCTTGCTTCTTCAATTGCGGTTAGATTTTCACGTTGTACGTTTTCAACCAATGCCATTTGAGCTGCTTGCTCCTCTGTAGGTGTCATGATGTAACAAGGCACTCGATCAAACCCTGCCAATTGACAAGCTCTGAATCTTCTTTCCCCTGCAATAATCTCATAACTATCATTGTATGCTCGCACTGTAATTGGTTGAATTAATCCATTCTCTTTGATAGATTGAGCTAATTCTTCTAATGCTACTTGATCAAACTCTAATCTAGGTTGATAACGATTAGGTCGAATACGACTTACTTCTATATTTAATATCTCTTTCATGTTACTCCTTTAAAGTGGATTCTTTTTAATCTTTGCAAACATTCTTGGATACCCTGATGGTGTTGATTTAACTTTGCGATAAAATAAGTTAATTCGACTTGAACCATCTTGTAGTGTACGAGTTTCTTCTTTAACAAGCTCACACCCAAGTTTTGTCGTTGCACTTAATGCTCCGTTATACTCTTCCATTCCATTTGAACCCTTCATCGCTAAGAATAATCCCTCTTTCTTAACTAAAGGTATACATAATTCAGCTAACATATTTAAATTTGCCACAGCTCTTGCAGTAACAACATCAAATGTTTCTCGATGCTTTACCGCATAATCTTCAGCTCTTTCATCTAAACAGGTAACACCCGATAAATTAAGCTCTTTTTTAACAGTCTCTAAGAAAGTTACTCTTTTCTTTAGTGGTTCTAGAATGGTAATTTTAAGCTCTGGATATGCAATTTTAAGCGGTATTGAGGGAAAACCTGCCCCTGAACCCACATCACATAAATGACCTTCTATATGCGTTGTAAATGAGGGTAATAGCGAATCATAGAAATGCTTATCTAGAACTTCTTCAAACTCCACTATCGCTGTTAAATTCATTTTTTCATTCCACTCTTTTAATATCTCAGCATAGCGACAATATTGTTGTACTTGAGTTTCATTCAGTACTAATCCTTGTTTTGAACAAGCTTCTACAAATTCTTCTAATTTCATACTGCCCTCCGTTACATTATTATACCAAAGATTACCTCTAACCTCTATCATTATTTCCCAAACATTTCCAAGATATGACTCTACTTAATTATCAAAGAAGCTAGATATTCTTTTGTACACCCAGATCTTGTTAGTAATTTGTTATTCTTCACATATTATAAACTTATTAATGACAGATATTACTACATTAAGCGATAGTTATAATGACAACTACATGTCACTTGCTAGAATTTAGTAAGAAATTCGAGTCATTGTACCTATTTAGACAAACTACGCAAATCAAATGGACTAACAAATACAAAAAAGAAGCAGATATCTATCATTTACTGTGGATGTGGATACGCTATTACAAATAGTGGGGAGTAAAAGTCCACAGTAGTTGTTAATGAACACAATTTAAATCTCATGATAGACTACTTCAGTGTTGTTTATTTCACAAGGAGGTAGTTTTTAATTGGAAAAATATAATACATTATTATCAGACTTACTCAATGCAAAACTTAATTCTATCAATCCCTTGATAGTTATAAATAGAGGGCGACCTATTAAGAATAATTTATCTCTCAATAAACCTCTGGATTTGGAATATATTTATTATTGTTTAGCAAAATTAATTATGCTTTTTAACGTAGATAAATCACTGTGTAAAGTCGCAAATCGATATTACTTCACGTAAGAAATCTCATTGTCTATGCACTCAATACTTTAGATTTTTATTCCTAAGTACTATTTGAATCTTATCTGCATACAAAAAGAGCGATTTATTTGTGGTTTTTCACAAACTGATCGCTCTTCTTTCTTTCACACTTTGTTATAGTGGCTCCACACCTTTGTTTGAGTTGTCCCCACTAGTTGTTAGAGTGCCAAAGAAGCCTATTCGGCTCCGTTATCAGTCGCATTTTTTAGAAAGGTAGCGAAGCACCTTGATACATTATAATATTAACTATTTCGAATACTCTGGTCAAGCGTATCAAATTATTTTAACTCTTAATTTCTTAAACTAAAACTGTAAGACACTTGCTAGATATATTGATTATCCATTTACAAGGAACATTTAGCGCAGATGAAATGATGTTAAAATTCCTGTTTTATCAATATTGTGATAATCTCATCAATATATATTTAGATCATATTTTGAATACATAACAAATTTGCCACTTCAATGATTATACTATCAGTTATTTGGTTAACCGATGCACTTATTTTTCTATGTATCTCACATACACATAAAGTACTGTAACTGGTATTAGTATATTAAGCGATAGAGGCAGAAATAAGTTCCCAAACTTTGGATTTACCATGGAAACAATAAAAACAACGATATAACACCCAACTATTTCATTTCTTGCATTCATTAAATACTTCTTAAAAGTTTCATGCGCATTCTTACTCTTACTCTTCTTTGACGAATAAATGAACCAAATTATCAATCCTATGATAAATAGAAAGTCAGTAGATAAACCTACTGCGAATGGTACAAATACTTCATTGTAATTCGTGAAATCTCCTAATATACCCATTTTAAGAATTGCAATTAGAATAAGATATGTTATTAGTGTAGATACTACAAAGATTAAGACATAACTTTTTTGTTTCATTATCGCTTCTTTCATACAATACTACCTCCTTTATCATCATTATACATGTTCAAGACTTTGAATATATAATCTGGTGCAAATTTGCCCACGAGAAGGTCTAAAAAGCAAAATACATTTTTCATATTAAATTAGCACTTTGTAATTATTGTTTTACGAACCACCTTATATTAACGACTATTCTTCATTATGATTTTTCCCAGATTTCTAAGTCTTAAACCAAAGTTTCATACGAAAAGAGATAGTTTAAACATAAACAACAACTGAAATCACCTTTATACACATTCTTATTCGATTCATTTGCCATATCCCTTGTCTTCCAAAGACAAGTATTTACTCTAATCAACTTAGCGTTATTTTAATTGGAGAGATTACTTTTATTACTTAATCCTATATCATTACACTCCGTAAACAAAGAATGGTACGAAAAGAATGCATAACCTCGACATCTACTCATTGTCTTACAATCTTGTATTTGTTTTGAAAGTAATTTTGTGTCTGTATTCCATTCTTCTTGATCACTGTCCTTGCTAGGTATTCCTAGTTTATAAGCTGCAAGTCCTACAATTAAATCTACATCACTCTTTTCAACTAGTTGATTCCACATCGTTAACGTTTCCAAATACGGTCTCGTTTTATTGGTATACCCCCAATAAATTTGAGGGAGAATATAATCTATACTACTACTTATTATCCATGCTTCCACATCTCCAAAGATTACATCTCTAGAATATTCTAAATTACCCGATGGACTAATCCCAAAGGTGAGTCCATGATCTTGTGTTATTTCATGGATATCACTTACTAATTGATTCACTTGATTTTTTCTAAATGTACTTCTATCCATTTCCCCACTCGCAATGAATTGTTCCTCATCAAATGCATCATCTACTTTTGCAGGATAGAAATAATCATCCATGTGAATTCCATCAATTTCATAATTCTTTATTAATTCCTGTACAATGCTCAATACAAGTTGTCTTGCTTCATCTACTGCTGGATTCAAGTAATATCTACCTTCAAAACTACAAAGTGCAAGACTATTTTCAATCACCATTTTTTTAATTATATTAGTTTCATCCAAACTGTTTACTTGTTCTTCCGTATATGAGCGCATTGGATTAATCCACGCTTCCACATGCATTCCTTTTTCATGTGCTTTTTCTACAAATAATTTTAAGTAATCTATTTCATCACTTACACGACTTGATTTCGCATAAATCTTTGAATCGTAATAAGCATCTGTAAATGCCACGGCATGAACAAATAGAGTATTGATGTCTAGTTCATCACAATTATTTATAATTTCTTCTATCTTGGATTCAATTTCTTTATTCTCTAACCCTTTTAGATTTTTATCAAAATCCACATAAGAAAACCACATTGCTTTTATTTCACTTGGTAATGCTACATGAATTGGTTCTTTCTTAGTAGTACATGACATAAGTAGAAAGCTTACCAGTATAATTTTCAGAATTTTCTTCATCGCTTCAACTCTCCTATTATTTCCTATTTTATCATCTATTCTCAGATTATTGCGTAACACAAGAAAAATTTCACTTCCTTCATTAAACTATTTCCGTTTTAGATTGTGTAAATGAGTTATTACCCTTCTTTTTTTATTTTTTGTCCTATGCATAGAACAAGAATGAGATTACTTATCAAACCAAAAGAAAAAACTGCACAGTAGCAGTTTCTTAATCTTTCTTTGGTAAGATGAATTCGCTATAAGGTAATGTTTCTACCCAATCACAGAATGCATGCCACTCAGGCAAACGATGTGTTCTTCTTTGAAGATAGATTGTTTTTAATTGACGATAGTTTGTTGTCATGCGTGCAGTTATTTTGAAACCTGCAGGATTTGAATATAATACTTCTAAGTACATAAGCTTAGCTTTTTCGTTTAATTCCTTAACATCAGCACCTTCTTCTTGTAGCTTTTTAATTTCTGCTTGAAGATCATTGTATGCTTTTGTTTTTTCTTTCATGATTTCAATCATTCTTGGATCAACATATTCAATAAATGCATTATCCATATCAAATCTACATATACGATGCATTGTTGATTGGCTACTAATAAAATCAATGAAATGATATCGTTCTAATTCAACCCAAACTTTATTTGTAAACGTTAAATCAAATTGAACAATGATACCATTTAAGAAATTATCATGTCCCTCTCCTACTCGACTTGATGCAAGTTTGTATGTGGTTGGCGTTACATCTGATGTTACAGCATTTGTATCTGTTGCCATTGGGTACTTACTTCCGCGTACTGCACTTTCAATACCAAATATTTCTACATTATTAATGACTTCGTTAATTTTCATCATTCCCCTTCTTTCTACGTCTTTGTTCAAGTGTTATCGCAAGTACTGCAATATCTGCAGGATTAACTCCAGATATTCGTGATGCTTGTCCCATTGTCATTGGACGAATTTTTTCTAGTTTTTGTTTACCTTCTAATGATAAGTTATCTATTTCAAGATAATTAATATCCTCTGGAAGTAATACTTTTTCCATTTGATTTAATCTTGATGCTTCTTTTAATGCTTTATTGATATATCCTTCATATTTAACTTCGATTTCAATTTGTTTTGCAATCTCGTCTGATATATCATAATCCAATGCTTTACATAACTCTCGACATTCTACATTTGGACGTTTCAATAAATCATATCCTGTAATTCCTTCTGTTAACTTTTCATATCCAAGAGTTTCTAAGTAAGTATTGATTGAATCTTTTGGAGTAAAACGAATTGATTGTAATTTCTCTTTACCCTCATTAATTTTGGTCATTTTATATAAATATTCTTGATATCTTTCTTCATTTATAACACCAAGTTGATATCCCTTTTCCATTAGCCTTTGATCCGCATTGTCATGACGCAACAATAATCTAAACTCTGCTCTTGATGTAAGTAAACGATAGGGTTCCAATGTACCTTTAGTAACTAAATCATCAATCATAACCCCAATATACGCTTCATCTCTTCTTAGCACGAGCGGATCTTTGCCATTGAGTTTATTCACTGCATTAATTCCAGCCATTAAGCCTTGTCCCGCAGCTTCTTCATATCCTGATGTCCCATTAATTTGTCCTGCAGTAAATAGATTCTGAATCTTCATTGTTTCTAGTGAAGGTTTAAGTTGTAGCGGATCCACTGCATCATATTCTATTGCATATGCATATTTTTCTATCACTGCATTTTCTAAGCCAGGCAATGAATGAACCATTTCCTCTTGAATTTCATGAGGTAATGATGTGGAGAATCCTTGTACATATGTTGTATCTAATTGTAATGATTCTGGTTCTAAGAATAGTTGATGCCTTTCCTTATCAGAAAAACGAACTAACTTATCTTCAATAGATGGACAATATCTAGGTCCAACTCCTTTAACTACTCCTGAATACATACTAGATTTATGTAAGTTTTCTTTAATAATTTCATGTGTTTTTGGTGCTGTATATGTCAAGTAACAAACAACTTGTTGATCAAAAGGAAGTATCTCTTTTGTACTAGTGCTAAAGGAAACAAATTGTTCTGTGCCTGGTTGTATTTCTGTTTTAGAAAAATCAATTGTATCTGTTTTCACACGCGGTGGTGTTCCTGTTTTTAGTCGAAATGTTTCTAATCCTGCTTCACGTAATGAAGCAGATAGATCATGTGTTGTAGGTTCTGAATCCGGCCCACTTTCTGTAACATTCTTAGATACCATAACTAAACTCGACATGTAAGTCCCAGTAGTCAGAATCACAATTTTACTATCTATCACATCACCATTCATCATAGTAATTCCTGTCACTGTTTGATCCTTGAAATTGCAGCATTTTACTTGCCCTTCAACAACCGTTAAATTTTCTTGATGCAAACAAATATCTTGCATCATTTTTGAATATTCTATCTTATCTGATTGTACACGCAAAGATTGTACACCCGGACCTTTTGTTGTATTTAACATTTTAAACTGTAACGCTGTTTTATCTGCAGTGATTCCCATTTGACCACCTAACGCATCAATTTCTCGAACAACTATTCCTTTAGCTGGCCCTCCTATTGATGGATTACATGGCATCTTAGCTATGTTCTCTATGCTTAATGTAACTAATGCAGTTTTCTTATTACAACGTGCAGATACGAGCGCTGCTTCTACACCGGCATGCCCAGCACCTACAACGATAATATCAAAATTATTGGATGCACTCACAAACTCACAACCTCTCTTTATTTCTATACAATCATATCATATTTTATACCTTCTTTATTTGTGAGTTTCTTAACTATTTAAATTTAAAAAGGCTTTATTTTATGTAGTCATTCTTCATTCTTTCTTTTTTGTAAATTCATTACATCTTCTGATGATAACTATCTAGTAAGTATTTCAAATTTCAATTTAAGAT
>NZ_JAVWNC010000018.1:0-39655 GCF_036637135.1 Anaerorhabdus sp.
GATGCGTTGAAGGAGCATGGGATCAGGGCTTTTAACCCCCCTCCCCCTTCGTCCCTCTTTTATTTTTAATATTTCAAATCTTAATCAATTATTTTATAAATATTTAAGTCATCATTATCTAATATTTCTTGTATTGCTGCATCAGTGATCTCATCTATCTCTTCATCTGTCATGTCATCAGTTACATTAGCTAACCTAGCAAGGTACTCTTGTGTGAAGTACTGGTTGCTTTGGTCCCAGTCTAACCATTGAACATAATCAGTGTTAGGATTGTATGGATTGTCTACTGTAGTTAACATAAGGTTCCTCCTATTCTATTCACCATTGATTGCATCACGTATAGTAGACACACTAACACCTAAGTCATTGGCTACCTCAGCAAAGGTGTATCCTTTATCCAATAGGTTCTTAACACGTTGTGTCTTAGCACTGTTCATCTTAAGCTTAGGCTTTGGTGTAGCTAACTGTTTAATCTTATCCATGTCAGCGTTCTGTAGTATCTGAGTTAGGCGGTTGTTACTTACTGCACCGGACTGTATTGCTTTCCATTCAGCAGAGGTTACTACAACCTCAGAGCGCTGGGCTCCTACTTTAGTACGGGCGGCTGCAATTGCCTGGGCCTTTAACTTCTTCTTCTGATCAGGACTCATGTCATACGTGAGGTTCTTATAATAAGTGTTACTGGCTAGTAACTGGGCCTGTCTTTCACGGGGGGCATTAAGGAGGGCCTTGTTTAGCTTAGCATCCAGGGAGTCTACTTCCTTTTTGTAAGTAACGGCGGCTTGTTTATTCTTCTTAATACCAGGGATACTCATTGCTGTCTTCTTAGCTTTGTTACTCATTGATTTAACTTTGTTTACATATGTTGCATACTCATTCTCAATAGCAGTACCTGATGTTAACTTGCGTACATCGTCAACCATATCAACTAAGGCTACCTTCTTACCACCAATTAATCGTGTCTTCTTCTTACCAGTCTTAGGATCTACATATGTTTCTTTAGTTCCACCAACTGTAACATCACGTTTAGATGTAGATATTAATGTTGAAGCACCAACAGATTTCTTTCCAGTAACAGGACTGATATGAGTTTGATATTTCTTTTGTAATGCACCAATACCATTCTCTGCAGCTGAACGTTTATGATCTAAGTTATGTTTCTCTGAATCAATAACGACCATGGAATGTTTAACTGCTCGGGCTAACTCACCTTGACTTGCTCCTTTGATTGTCATATCAGTGATGAGATTAGATACAACACCCATTAATGTTTGCTTACGTCTTGGTGTAATTGTAGCATGGTCTACTTGATATGAGTTTGGATCAAAGTCTTTTAATTCTTTTAATGAACGACTAACTTTAATTTGTTTCTTATTATTTGGTATAACATAAACAGTATCTCCATCGAAGTCAGCACCTGATAATTTACTAGCAACTGATGGGTGAATACCAATAGCATCGATTGCATTACCAATTGATTTCTTAGCTGGTCCTCTATTATTTACTGTAAGCTCAGGGATCTCAAATATACCACCATGTGGATAACGAACTAATACTACACGTTCACCATCTTTATAGTTAGGAGCATATACTTCATTAGATCTCATACCAGGGAAAGGTAATATAACATGACCTTTAGTTCTTGGTAGACCTTGAGCTTTAAGATGTTTAGACTTAGAATCTAATTCATTTGCATACGCATCTAGTAAATGTTTCTTAACTACTGGATTATTAAGTTTCATGATATCATCAAAGTCAGTCTTAACTTTGTTAAATGTAGCATCAAGTCTATCTTTAACTAAAGCTTTAGGTTGTTTTGATAGAAACTGAGAAGACAAGGAAGACTTCCAAGCTCCCCAATCTCCTTCTTCATTAACAATATTTAAAGCACCCTTCTGTCTATTAATAGTTGCACCGAAAGGATTATCATCATTGATCTTTCCATCAGAACGTTTCTTCATTTCTTTTAATACTTTTTCTTTAGGTGTATTAGATTTTTTGTTTGTGTTAAACAGTATATCTTTACCTGCAGGTATATCATCTGAATACATAGCCATACCTTTAAGATACTTATCTTTACCAACAGCTATACGAACTTGAGCATACTTACTATCACCTAAGTCTAAATCCTTAACACCTCGTCTTAATTCAATAACACCATCTTTAGCAGAACCACCTTTGTCTCCATAAAGAATATCAACACGATCCCAATCTAAATGTTCAACAGGCTTAAGATTTTGGAATGTTCTTCCTCCATCATCAGTCCATGACTCAACTGGTCTTATCTTGTCAGAGTTCTTCTTAACTAATTCTAAGTTTGGTTCTTTAGTCAATACACGTACTGTAGTATACTTAGATGGATCTGTAAGACGTTTTACATAAATATCATGTTCATAGTATCCTTCTTCTTTAAGTTTACTTACAGCTGCTTTTAGCTTACTTCTTGAGATACCCATTTGTCTTTCTACACCAACACCAACATCGAGGTATTCAGTCTTTCCGACATTGTCTTTTAATACATCAGTAATATTATTTAATTGTTTATCTTGAACAATATCTTTGTTTTTTAGATAATTACGAACTGAAGCTTCTGATACTCCTAATTCCTTAGCGATTGCTGTATTAGATAACCCACGTTCGCTACGAGATACAATAGAATCTTGTAATATAGCTTTACGAGTATTGTTTGCCCAAGAGATAGATGATCTCAATTCCGATGTACTAGTCATTCCTAGTTCAGATACAATTTCTTTTTCAGATAAGCCTTTAGCTTTTAAGTCATCGATCTTTCCTAGTAAATCTTTGGAACGTTGTGGATCTTCTCCACTACCCCAAGGATATCTACCAGAACGACGTTTAACTCCATAATGTTTTAAATCCTCTGACATCTATATCATCCTCTACTGATTGTATTTTAAGTCGTCAATGATCTTATCGAATACTACAATTTTTTGCATGATGTGAGCAACTTGCTCTGGATCTGGTGATCTTTCAATATAGCCTTTACCTTGATAAATCCGATGAATTACTTCAATCTTTAGTGGATCTTCTCCATACTCTAAACAGAACATAGCTGTATAGATATCCAGTTGATTGAATGAGGCTTTATGAATACCAGTCTTTAAGTCATGAATTTGTAGTTTGTTGTTCTTAAATAAGATTGCATCAGCTGTACCAAAACAGTTGTCACTATAATATAGAATCTGCTCAGACTCCATACCAAATCCAATTGCATCATTTACAAACATATTGAATGCTTTCTTAAGAGGTGCTACTTTAATCCTTCTTACAATTAAATTAGATGCGATATCGTGTAACACGGTACCTTCTGTCTTTGCTTGTTGGTTTGTCCATACTGCTGCTACTTTTTCTTCTGAATAGTTAACCCATGCGTAGTTACTTCCACTTAGGAATGAGTGTTTACCGAATAGGTCCAAATGTTGATTGTAATTCATTTAATATTTCCTCCTTGTTTTCTGGGTAGATAAATGCAGAAAATGACATCTCATTAAGGAGGTTTACGTAATATGGTTGATTTGGTCTTTGGGTTGCTTTTGCTGAACGTTTACATTCTAACACTGCCCATTGATTACCCCATAGTATTAGTAAATCAGGAATGCCTTGGATTTCGTTAGGGTCTAACTTTATAACAATACATCCAGGAAACATTTCTCTTAATTCTTTTTTGAGTTCTGTTTGAAACTTAGACTCTAACTTAGCCATGACTATTTCTCCTTCCCGAATGCCGATCTGTTAAATTTCTTTTTCTTAGCTATTGCATTACGTACTGCTGTATCAATCTTAGATGTTGACGTCAAGTAAAAGTATTCTAATTCCACATAAGGCGTATTCAATCTATCTATACGACCTTCAGCTTGTTCCATGATTTTAAATGAATAATTCAAAGAATAGAACATCATAACATCTGTACTAATACAATTCCAACCTTCAGCTCCTGCGGTGTATTGGACTAAATATATCCATTCTTCTGTATCAGGAATGTCATCATGAGTTTGGCCATTATACATTGAATATGGTTTACCCAGTTCTTCACAAATTTTAACTAAGATTGTTTTCTCATAAATGTAATTGTAATATACTATTATTCTATCATGGATACTCATTATAAATTTAGCATACCATTGACGTTCTTCTTCCTCAGAAACTATTCTTCTCATTACAGAAGTAAACTCTGAAGCATTTAAGATGGGTTGTTCCGTAAACGGATTCCAACGGGTATCTTGTATTTGTTTATATTGTTTCTTATCGTATTCAGTATTCACATACTTACGATTTCTTGTTGTATGCCGTTTCATTTTCATTCTAACCAATATATTTTGTCTAAGTTTTAATAACTTACCTTGGTTATGATAAGCTTTAATTTTGGGAAACTTAGAAAATCTATCATACTCAATATGTTGTTGTACAAAATCTGTCTTGTTTCTATAATATCCATTAGCAATGAATACTGGAATATAATCTGACCAAGTATCTCCTGGTGTACCAGAACATAATATCCATTTGTTAAATGCTGTTATCTTAATAAATGTTTTACTCCAAGTATTGTATCCAACTACACGTTGCTCATCAAAAATAAAGAATGCATTTTTAACATCCATATAGTTTTTAATATTATTCCATGAGTCTACTACAATATCTGTAATACCCACAATACTAGCTTCGTCTTCCCAATCCCCACTATCTCTTTTCTTAGCGGTAGTAATAACATATAGTTTTTTACCTGAGAAGTTTAGATTGTAATATACTAGTGAGGTGAATGTCTTACCAGTACCGACGTCACCATAAAGAATGGAGCCCGACCTTAATCGACCGAGCGCCTCCTCTTGATGTGGATATAAATTAAACTCCGTATTTGTCACGGAACTGATCAACTTCAATTGTTACATAGATAGCTTTAAGATATGCTTTAACTCCAGACTTACCATTCACAGTCCAAGTGTAAGGACGTAATACTAAATCTACATTTAGAATAGTAGCCCAGTCTAACATTGAGATCTCTTCTTCACCAATTACAGTAGTACTTTCTCCAGCTACTATCACAACTTTAGGTGGGAAGCTTTTGAATCCAACACCTACTTGTAAATAGGGTTGACGGAAATCTTCTTCGCCTGGTTCAAACTCACGATCTTTGGGATACTTAACATTCCATCCATCTTGTTCTAAAGAAGCAGTTAGTTCATCATCTAAGAATACTGCGAAATTACGTTCGCCTTCTTTATTGTATTTACCTTCTACCCCTGTAAAATTTTTATAACCAATCTTTGCATTCTCAATTGCTAATTGTCTGCCTGTCATTTTTGTTTCCTCCTAGTTTGTATTCCCAAAAAATAGAAAGTACTATAAATGTAGATGACATTGTGTGCAATCAAATATTGCAATCATCATAAATTTTATAATTCTCTCTATAATAGGGTATGTTTTCTCTTCGAATTTCTAAAACGGTAGCATATCTTCAACATGTAGATTTGGTGGTGAATCTATAATCTGATAAGCTGATCCAACCTTGTCTATTGCCTCAATAGCTTTAGTAACTAAGCCATCATAATATTCCATATCCAAATCTTGCTTGCCTTTGTAGTTTGCCATGAGCTCCCATTTAAATCCTTTGGTTCCCACTACACAATCTCGTTTGTCTCCATCACCTTTCATTAATTCTTGTCCAGTTAAGCTTGCATATACATGAGCATTCTTTCCAATAAAAGTTTCACCTAAATATATAGGTGTCTTCGCTTGTTTCATGGTTGCATAATCTTCTTCAACAATTGGTTCGTGGGTGAATAATGATTTCAGTACAATTGGATCAGCGAATTGAGCTCCAGTTGGTTCCCAAACATTCTCTCCAGTTTCTTCGTCTTCATACTCAGCAATATAAACTGCCTTATTAACTAATGCCATACGTTTGTAAGTGTGTTCGTGATCGAACTCGTATCCATATTGTTTACCGAACCAGAATACATAATCAATAATTTCTTGATCGGCATTTGGAATCTTAATTGAGTCTGTTTTAATATGAGCTACGGTATAACCCATCTCTTGAACATTCTTCTTAAGTGTCATCATGAATAATGCTCCACGCTTAGCAATAATATTATCAACATTATCTTTGTGTTTAAATTTATTATCAAATGAAGCTGATGATAAACCATAAACGATATTTATAATAATCTTTAATGCATATGATAAACTCTTAGCTGTTGTCTTATCTTTTAAGAACGGAGATAATACTCCATCAAACATCTTAGCTGCTTCGTCATATTTCTTATTCTTAATCAATACACGTACCTTTAATAGATCAGCATAACGAGGTGTGTATTCACCAAAGTAATCCATAATGATTGCTGAAGATGGATGTAGTGATACAATATCAAGTAATGCTACATCTCCGTAAACTCCTGGCTCAGAATATACATAACCGCCATCACTAGTGTCTTCACCAAAATAAGTTGACTTCGGAGTCTTAGTTGCAAATGGATCGTACTTGTATCCTGGAAATTCTTTTGATAGATCTGTATATACAAATTTATCTTGAGGACGAGGATCATCACCAAACATGAATTTCTCAGAGTGCATTTTATTAGTTGAGTTAACTGGTAATCCTGATAAGGTAGCCAAGATCTTACGTGCAACATAATCTGATTGAGTTGCAATAAATACTTCTTTGGTTGCTCGGACATCATTAGAACAATATCCAGCAGCACGAGGCCAATGTTCTTCAGGTAATGGTTTATCAAAGTCAAATTCCAACTCATCATGTTTGATACCTAAATCAACTTCCCATTTCTTAAGTGACTTTTTATCTGTTGAGTATTCATAGATATCAGCATATGACATTTCGCCAGCTGTTCTAATAGTACCAGCCCATCTATCTGTGTCTTTAGATATAATAAGCTTAGAACGTTTATACAACTCTTCATTTGTTTCACCATTCCAGCGGGCAACTATGATGTGATTATCGTATCCACGATTGTTAAAGCCTACAAGGTTCTTCTTTAACAACTCTCCCATTTGTGCAGGGGTAGGATTAATCCAGGTTACTGGTTCGCCATTATAATCCATCCAAACGACAATGAATAAGTTAGGGAATACTTCCACGTCAAAGAAAGTAATATCTTTATCTTCAACAATATTAGATTGACCGTTTATAGTTGGTAGTGGTTCATTTTCAACTATGGTACAATAATTTAATTTGTTAACGATCTTCAAACAATATGAAGCATGATTACTAGACTGAGCTGCAAACGCAATAATTGCTGGTCTCATATCATTAATGTCATAAAGAACACCATCTGCTTCTGCTTGGTCTACTGTCGCTTTAATAAAGTCTATAGACGGTTTGGTTGCACTATGATATTCTTTGTTCAGATTCTTCTTGATAGTGGTCCTTAGTTTCTTTTCGTTCCAAGAAATTATCTCTACCTGTTCATTCAAATCATTACCTTCTTTCTTTTGTGGTAATCCAGTACTTAAGGTTCTGACAGGAATATCATTACACTTAGTAACCATACGTCTTAACGACGATTTACCTTTAAACGTTTTAATCTCTATGTCTTTATCATAATCAGGAGCCAGCTTACTAACGTCACCACTATAGATATAATGAAGATGTAATCCTCCACCTGATTTGGAAACTTCCTGATAGGTTTCTGGGAAGTGGGCTGCCGCTTTAATGTTAGCCGCAAGGTCTTTCTCTCCCTTCTCATTCTTGATATCAAAGTCTATTACAATATGATTATCACCTGGTACTACATAATGTAATTTACTTGTATCAATATCTTTAAGTTTAACAGTGCATTTATCCCAAGATACACTCGGTACTCCATGAACGTTTGCTAATTGTGCTGGTTGTTCTGCATACATGTCATCTAATAAGGAATGTGTAGCGGTTAGGTTGTTAGTTGTTTCAACTGGAATCTCTCTAGGCTTGTGACCTTCAGGGTGAATGATCTCACGTTTGAATCCACGATATACATTACGATGTTTAACTCCATCAATTCTTATTTCAGTTATGAACTGACGATAATATCGTTTTAACTCTTCTTTAATTCTACGCTTACTACCTGCGGTGTCAAAGTCTAAGTCTTCAAGATACATCTTATATAACTTAGCGACATCCTTAAGATTAACTTCATCCCCTAACTGATCTTCATACTCAGATACAAATGAGAATATCAAGTCAGTAGCTTCTAACATATCAACATCAATAAAATCATCATAATATGCGAAACCCATTTCATTAAATCTTTCAACTGCTTTGTTAGCAATCATTGGGATCTCAAATTTAATCTGATCGTACAACTTCATATATTTAGATCGACTTAGAGTCTTCTCTGTTGGTTCAACTACTACTGCTCTTCGAGTAATACCTGAGTCTACATTACGTACTTTAAATCTTTGGTTTGAAGCTGTTATTAATAATCCCATAAACTGAGTGTCATATGGATCTTTAAACTTAATGTTAATATGCATAGGCTCGTGTGAAGTTAACTTTAATAAGTTTGTATCTTTGGTGATCTTACTAATATCAGTATCGTCATCAATAAGCAAAGGTACCTCTTTAACTTGAGAGGTTGCAAATTCACTGTTACCTGTTAAGAGATTTAAATCAATAGGTTCATGATAACCTTCAAATAACATTTTAAATATATTGATAACAGTTCCTTTACCAGATCCTTTACCACCATATAGAAACATAAACTTTTGAACTTTGCTTGCATTGTTGCTCAATAGAATACCCATGAACCAAAGTATCTTATCTAATTGATTCTCTTCATAAAGTACACCCATCATTTCATCAAAAGCTGGAGTTGGTCCTTCTTCTAAATCATAAGGTAGTTTGTTTGTAGAATAGTCCTCCCTTTTAACTTTGTCTGAGGCAAACATTACTTTCGTATTAAATACTGGATTCTTGGTTGTTAACTGTTTCTGATATGATAAGAAGTCTTTCATCATATTACTACTATGACTATTCAACATCATTACTTTAATTCTTTTATGAGGATCCAATGCTTCTAGTCTTTTTTTCTCTGCAAAACTATTAGCATCGATAGCCCCAATTAGGTTGTCATTATTTGTATCCCAGTTAGTTCCGTTCCAGAATGCATAGAATGCTTTACCCTTTGTTACAATATCTTTTACTCCTTTATACTTGTAATCAGGATATATCTTAATATCACAAGTTCTATTTGGAGATGTTTGGTCTTGTGCAATTGTTCTTGTAAAATCCATATTTACCTCCATGTCCCAAAAGCCCGTCTTTTTTTGATTTCACCTTTATATATATAGTTAACAACTTTTTTATCTACAATGCAACTTTAAGGTAAAAAGTGGGCTCTTACACCTGTAACCCTTGGTACGACTGGGTTTGTGCTGCCCCACTTTTTTTCAAGAAAAAGGGGCTTTTGCCAAATTTGACCATTTTCTCATCAAATTCTCATAATTCATATTCCCCAAGTTCCTCTAAATCGTCGTCTTCATCAATTTCTCCGCACAATTCCAACCAGAAATGGTACTCATTTGTAAATGTAATGAAAGGTTTTCTACTTCTATTGTGAACTTCTAACCATTCATTCTCCATTAATCCGAACATATTACCATCAAGTGTATGTTTAAATAAGCTGGTTAATTTCTCATCCATCATATTCTTCCCAATACCTGACCATAATCCCATGTTAGATACAAAGCTATTACACCAATGTGCCACACCACCGTCGCAATCAAAGTCTGCCTGTATAGCAAAATGCAATATTAATTCCGCAACAGATGAGTTATCATTCCAAATACTATTGTCACCAAAGAACTCTCTTCTCTTCTCTATAATATGGTCAATGATCCAACCATCTTCATCATTAGTAGGGAGTATTGGTTCTTCAAATAATCGTTCAAGTGTTGCCCGAGTGTCGTTACCATGCTTATCCATTTCGGCAAGTCGCATGTTTTTGTATTGTGTCAGTGCCTCCTGACTATTTGGATCATATCTCAACTTTTCCACTTCCTCATCTTCTTCGTCATAGTATTCTTCTGGATCAATATCTTCCTCTTTTTCATAGTAATCTCTAGCCCACTGAGCTTCTTCCTCAATATCGTCCTTCTCTGCCAGTTCTACCCATACTTCTTTAAGTGTATCACTCTTTACTTTCTTCTCTTCCCTCCGTTTAGCTAGTTCATCAACTACACGTTCACGAAGAATCTCATCTTCAACGTCCACCTGGCTAATCACGACCGTAGTTTGTCTTTTGTACTCTTTATAGACCTTATATGAGAAAAAAGCGATAGCAGTTGCACTAGATGCAGCCACTACCGTTATAATTAGTTGTTTGTTTGATACCATCTCTGGTTCCTCCTATTCTTGTGAATATTTGTCCAACATTATTTCTATTGATTTATTTGATACATTACCATCTAACCAAACTTCTTTAGCTTCTTCTATAGATTGTATATGAAAATCAGCATGAGTAGGTTCGTGATTAAGATATTTACATAAAACATGCGGCAAATAGTAATCAATGTTTGTAGCAAATGATATAGCGTATTCATTTTTACCAAATTTAACATTAACTATACCATGTCTTTTATCTACATCAATTTCAAATCCGGTTAGATCTTCACCACTAATAAGTTTAGTATCAATTTCTTTTACCACTTCCATAGCTTTAGGTTTTTCTGAATAGTGATCCAATAATTTAGCAAATTCATCACCTGTTAGCTTGTTTGATTTGAATGCTACATAAGCTTGTTTTAAAGAATGATAATTAAACCCGTCATCAAAAGTATAATCAATTTCTGTTGAGTCTAAGATCTTATATATTTCTTCTCTAAATATGACACTTGTACATCTATGCAATTCATCTCGATTTATTGCTACTTCTTCAGGATTAGGTTTCTCATCTAAATCTTTAAACTTAATCATAGTATCATTCAACATATCCGCTGCATCATCAGCTTTCTGAAATGATATAGGCAATCCATGATTCATACCAGCATTAATCTTTGCAACAGCTTCTTCTCTTGTAATATAGCCTTCAGGTAAATCTTCTTTATTCTCTATCCACATAGCTGTTAGTACTGCATAGTTAGCTAAGTCTAATAATGTATCTACCATTGTCTCATCTTGTACTTGTGGAGCATTTGAAGAACCGGCTAATTTCTTAAACCGATTCATCTTGTCTCCCATGCGTACAACTTGAGCGATTAAACCAAATTCATCAAGACTTTTATCTACTGAGTTACCATAGTCAGCGTCCTTAGCAATATAAGTTTCTTGCATTCTATTTAATAAATCGTTATAAGTTGTCATAATATCCTCCTAGTCGTTGTACTCTACATATCCGAAGATATCACGAGGTTCTTTCCAACGTACATAAATTTGTGGTTCATTTTCACCAGTCTCTTGATTGAAACATTCAGTAGTGCTTGGGAACATATCAAACCCGCCACCAGTAGTCCAACCAACCATAGCACCTTTACGAGTACGAGCCATTCCTAAAGCATCACGAACTTCATTCATTGAGAGAGTGCCCTTGCGAAATAATCTTAAATCCATCTCTTCAGCAACAGAACGAATTTTAGCTAAGTTGTAATCATGATCATCACGAACATATTCACTAGACTCTTCATACCAGAAACCATACATAGAATCTAAAGCGTCTTTGTTAACAGTTGCAACCTTCTCTTCTTTACCTTTAGCATTAGTTACTGTTCTTTCACCGGCTGTAGTTGGTGTATAGAATTTATTTGCTTCTTCTTCTCCATGTTCTTCTTTATATTTATTACGGTAGAATGCTTGTTCAGCTGTAGATACTGCTAATGCACCAGCAAGACTTACAATACGGTTGTTCTGAATATAGAAAGATAATGCAATACATGTCACACTACCCAAACCTACGATCACTGGTAAGGCCAAAGCCCCTGCTACATCCTTAACAATATCTGCACGAGTCATTGGTGAATGATCACGGACAATTAAATCTAAAGCTATTACATCATCTGGAGTCATATCACCTGTTAAAGCTTTACCATTAAAGAACTGAATATCTTCTTCGACACGTTGATTTTCTTCAATAGCTTCTACAATTACTTCTACCTTCTTAGCTGCCTTATATGACAAGAAAGCTGTTGTTCCTAATCCTAAGATACCACCAATTGATAATAAAGCTGGTGAGTGTTTACCTAAAGTTCTACTTACTTTGTTTACTGTTTGCATGATTTTCATTATTTGTTTCCTCCTGTTTTAGTAAAGTTTTTTACAAAGTTTGCTTCTGAATAAATACTAAATTTCCCTTTACCCCATCTTACTAAATACTGGGAATCTTTAAATACACGTACATCCCTAGTTAGTGGTCGTCTGAAGTATACCAATCCATCTTTATTATAAAGTACGTTTGTTTTAAAAGCGGCAATTAACCAATCAGGATCCGAACTAAACCTCCAGTGACCATCACCCATATCTTTAATTTGAACTACTTCGACCTTAATGGGATTTCTTTCATAACTTATATCACTCATTTGTGTTTCCTCCTATTGTTAAATATTTTTCATTGAAGCTTTGTGGTGAGTAAATACTAAAATGATTTTCTGTGTTCTTAACTAGATACTGACCTGGGAAGATCTTAACTTGCATTGGTGAAATATCAGTAAGACGTATGAATAGATTACCGTCTCTCTGTACAATGAGATCAGTCTCCACCGCATCAAATAGCCAATCAGGGTCTTCATCGAAATGGAACGGATCGTCTTCTCCCCAATACTTAACCGCTTGAATCTCAACTGCTTTTGTTAAATATCTTTTCTTACTAAGATCTCCTGTAATTCTCATTGAGACTACTTCCAAATCTGCATTCCTATCCATTTGCCAGTTCTTTAATTCTTCTTTACTACGCATCAATATGTTCCTCCATATCTTTAATCAGTTCTAACAATTTAGTTAGTTCATGAGCTCCACCTGCTAGTTCAGCAAGTCTAACTTCATCCATTGTCCCATCATTAAAGCCATCATCTTCATCTTTCTTTAATTTCTGAATACGAACCTGAACAAGTAACTTAACATTATCCATCATACCTAAATGACGAACTAATTTATCTTTTGCACGTTTAACATCTTCTGCTTCTTCGGCAAATCTAACCCATTTTTCAAAGGTTGTTTCACCAATTACTTTACCTTCTGCTACTTTTCTCATATTAATTCTCCCTCATAATTAATACGACTGCGCAACCAAAACCAATAACATAACTTGTGATTGCAATAGCTGCTCCTACTAGAACAAGTACAACTGCTGAATCTGTACTCATCATATTCCACCTCTTCCTTTACGTCTGCTACTTTCATCCATTTTACACCAAACATAACCGGTGATTAACCAACCAATAATTAATACTAATAATACTATCATTTAAATTCCTCCAATTACATTGTAATATTTTCTGAATTGCATTTGAGTTAAATACTGAATATCTCTTCGATTGTTCATTAAGAATACATCGCCCATTGCAATAGCTATATCTCCATCAGTTGAAGCATAGATATGACTACTGTGATCGTCTGAAACATAACCATCCCGAATGAAATCTACAAACCACTCAGGATAGTCAAGATGAAGTCCTGTATAAACAACGAAGTGTATAGTATCTTCTTTAGCTGCACACTGCATTTAATCCCTCCTAAAAAGGTAATTCATCTTCATCAAGGTTAGCTCATAATACTGAAGGACTTGGTAGGTCTACAATAAACCCTCTTCCTCCTCTAGCTTGTATAACACGAGCAGTTCTTAAATCTGTCCACCCATAAGTGTTATCAGTGTAATTAGGTTCCTCGCCAATAAGATCCAAGTAATCCGCTACACTAACTTCACCATAATCCATAATACTTTCGGTTAAAGCATTTAATACATTTTGTGCGTCACGACGATCATTAATTGTATAATCAATCTCAGAGTTTCTGGTAGATGTACTACGATGATTAACTACTTGATTATTCTGTCCTGCTTTGCTTTGATAACTTCTAGCATAATTTGTTTGATTGTTCCGGTTGTAATTAGTAGTCCCATAATTAGTTGGTTGATTACCACCTCTTCTAGGACTAGCATCTCCACCAAACATCATCATATTAATACCACTAGTGATTCCGTCCACCACAATATTCTTGATAGCTGGTACAATAATCTCTTTACCAATATAAGAACTTACCGCAGGAATACCGTCGGGTCCAATTAATCCAACAACCAATCGTTCAACTAAACCTTTCTTTTTCTTAGTTACAGTACCTGTTATAACTGGTTGTTTCTTAGTACGTTCTGCTTTCTCTACCTGTTCTTCTTGTTTCTCTGCCGCTTTTGGCTTTGATTCTACTTCATTGTAATCAGTCATTTTTATTTTCTCCTTCTTGTTTCATAATATAAATCCTTGCAATAATAGATAATGATATAACCATTCCTGATAAACCAATCACAACACAAATACTATCTACCATGCTTATCATTGCATTTTCTCCAATGAAGCTTTCCAAAGAGCACGCTTAGTATTAACTAAACTCTTCTTGTTTACACGGTGATAATTCCATTGTGCGTATTTAAATTCCAAACAAATGATAGTCTTCCTAATAATATCCATATTAAATCTCCTCCACTAATATAATCATGAAATAGTTTCCAGCTACAACATTTATTTCCGTTTGTATAAAAGTTAAATAATGATCTTCGACATATATGAATCCATCGTTAGCAGTAATCTCACTACTAATATCTGTAATATCAACATCGGTATCACTGGTAACGGGTATAGCAATACTATATACAGAACCACCAGCCATTAGTAAATCATAATCGTACGTATCCAGTTTAGCATATCTAATTGGTTTAAGCATGATACTCACCGCATAATGGACATGTACCAGGATTTGTATACATTCCTTGATATTTACAACGACTACTTACATCATTTAAAACACCTTGTACAATCATGTTGTCCATCTCCTTCCTAATCTTTTTATATTCATCTTCAATTACATTAGACTTAAGAGTTTCTAAATCTATAGTAATATTTTTAAACGGTGTTTCATCTTTCATGAACTCTTCCTTAGGTTTCCAAGGATATTTACCAGGAATTCTAATAACCCCATCACTGTTGATAGTGTGGTGCTTATCAAATTCAAGCTTTTGTCTAAATTGTTCAACACTTGGATTTAATACCCAATATACTTCTAAGAATTGGATCTCTGACAATACATAAAAATGACCTTGTGGACTACGAACAATATAATCCCTATCACAAATAGCTGTAGTTCCTTCAGGAGTTTCTGCATACAAGACTCTTTCAAAACTTGCATTGGTAACAACTTTACCAAATACTCCTAAAAATTCTACTGCTAGGTCCCAACTTCTTGGTAACCTTGTTCTGAACTGTGTTGCTTGTGATGTACTATCTCTCTTTACTACTTCTAACATTTCTATTCCTCCTCAATTTGGCAAAAAAAAAGAAAAGCTGGGGATTATTCCCCAACCTCTTCGACTACATCTAAAATTGTTTCTACGATGTTTTCATTATACGAAACCTTTGCTACTTTGTAAGCGATTACTGACGCTACACCAACTGCGGCTACGATTCCAGTAACTTTCAATATCTTTTTGATTTTCACCTTTTTAGATACTTTAGTTTCTTCCTCGACCACTGCTTGTGCTGCTTCAATAACTACTTCAATGTTTTCTTGTTCTGTCATAATAAATCTCTCCATTCAATTTTTTATTTGTGTTCATTATAGGGTATGTTTTTCTTGCGAATCGGTACAGTACATTTCAACATTAATATACGTACCACCAAAATGATAATAAAATTTAGCAATCTGAGTCCTAGACATCCCCATTAATCCCTCGTCAATTATTAAAGTCTCAACCAGATATTCGCCTGGTCCAGCTTTTAATGGATTACTAATACGAATATCTTCAAAGATTTCATCAACAGTAGAACCCACTACAATACGGTTGTGTAACTCTTTTGGGTAATACTCTTTCTGTTGTCTAGTAAAAACAGCTAATAAGAATCTTTTATTTTCCCGCATACGAGCAATACATTCCGTAGTCTTTCCGCTACCTCTTGGTTTATCATGAATAGTTAACATTACTTTTTACCTCTTTTCATTAGTTTTAGTATTAGTAAAAGAAACAATCCTGAGATAACAGTTAATCCAAAGAATGCTAAAGTAAACAATGTAAATATAGACATTACTTTTTACCTCCTTGTACTACTTCATAAGTGATTACCCATGACCCTAAAAGCTTATTAGCCTCAACAACCTTAACACGACCCCAGTCTCCTTTATTGATATCCAGTATTTCATCATTAATAAAAGTTAAATCATTCGAGGTGTAGAAAACGAACCCTAAGAGGCTCTCTGTGGTGTCTGAAACCTCTACGTCTATAGTCTTACCTACTAAACTGTCGCCGTTCTCTAAGGCACTAAGAGCTGTGTTCTGATCGTAATCAGCAGTATCATTCCAGTTGATTACTACAAAAAGTGATAAAATAATACCCAATCCAATAATTACCCCTAATACAAAAGGTTTAACATTAATCCATTTACTCATTTTTCATTCTCCTCCGCTTTATAATTTTTTATTGTAGCACCATGTTCTGTAATCTTTAAATGACTTAAAGACAATGCCATCAGATTGTTTGTTAATGTACTTTGGCTAGTCTTACCATTAGTGATCTCAGCAATGAAATACCACTTGTACTCTTTTAGATTAGTTGGCGCTTGATTATATTTCATTGGTTGTACAATCATAGTATCATGTTGCTTGTGAAAACCAATCCACCAATATGCACGATCTGTGTAATACTTATATTTATCAGTTACTTTCTCAGGAGTCGCCTCCATGTCGTGAAAGAACTTCATAGACTTACCAAGCTCTACCATCACTCTTTGTTGTAGTTCTATTAATTGTGGATATTGACTTGTTACTCTTCTTACTGCGTTCATAATATTCCTCCTAGTTTGTGTTTGAAAAAAAAAGAAAAAGAAAGGGGATAATCTCCCCTAACGTTTAATTGCCAAGTTAAATGCTTTACTTGTAATAATATCTAGTTTTTCATAGTTCAATATCAATAGTAAGCTTGCTACGCTAATTCCTCCAGATATAAGTGTGTTAACATCGATCTTGTCTGACCATTTAGTTTTCTTACCGGCGTCTAACATTTCTATTAGTTCTCCCTTTAATTTTACTATACGATCAACATTATTCCATGCTGCCTCTTTATCTGGACGACTAGTGTTAACGTCCTCTATTTTTACCAACTCTGCTACCCAAATTCTATTTAAGTCTGCGATTTGCTTTTCAATTTCTGTCATTTTAATCATCCTTTCTTCTCTACTATAGTCCATGTTTTTTATGCGAATGATTCAATGCTCTGACAACACGGTCGGACTCACGTCTAACCCAAGCTGACATTAAATGATACTGTTCATCATGTGTAATAACATAATAGGCGTTTGCTACTGCGGGTGGACATTTACCAATAGAGACCCATTTTATAATATCAAAAGGTGGTGTTCCTTTATCAATTTCTCCATAACCATACAATAATATTAAGTTGTAACATTCATTACTTGTCTTCATACTAAAACCTCCTTATATTTGAAAAAAAAACAAAAGAAGAGGAATTAATCCTCAACTATATTTCTTTACTAGCTACAACTATAATCGCTACTAAACCGGTAATGCTAATACCGATCTTTGCGAATTTAATTGCCTCTGATAATTTAATAATATCCATTTAATTCTCCTCCTATTTTAGTAAGTCTCTTAATGCCAATGCTTTTAATCCTTCGGGTCCTGTTGTTACAAGGGTTACAATTACTGTTACTCCTGCTCCGAGTACAATTGCTTTTGTTCCTTCTATAACAACGGCCTTCCCGATTTCTTTAAATATTGTGTTCATTAATATCACTTCCTCTCTACTATAGTGTATGTTAAACTTGCGAAAAAACAAAAAAAAGAAGAGGACTGTTAATCCTCAATCTTACTTTCTAATTCTGCTTGTTCTGCACTATCCAATAGAATTGCTGTAACTCCGTGTATTGCCATCATTGCTACGTTTGCATTCAATGCTGCTTTAATACCATCTTTGAAATCTCCTGATTTCGCTGTTGCTATTACTGCTGCCGTTCCTGTTACGATTAGCGTGTCTGTTGACAATATACCATTACCTGCTGCTTCCATTCCGATAAATGCTGCTCTCACTGTTTTAGTTAATAAGTTTTTCATAATAAATCTCTCCCTTTAATAAGTTATTTTACTTCATTATAGGGTATGTTTTTCTTGCGAATTTACAAAAAGTAATACCCCATGATTTCTCACAGGGCGTCATTTTTTATACTTGTTCTACAAATCCACCAATTTGTTGCATTGTTCCTGCAGCAGATCCAGAAGATTCCATAGATAATTGATCTCCAACCTTAAGCTCAATTAAACCAATAGCTTGCATACTACCATTTGAGTTTGCTTGAGTCTTACAAGTATAAACTGGAGCTACTGCTGATCCGTTTCTATTCACTGTTAAAGCCAAATTACGTGTACCACTAGAGGCTCCAGATAAAGAAGCAACTACTTGGAACTTATAAAATCCGGCTTCCTTACATACAACCCATGATGATTGTTGAACGAACTGGGAAGAAGTCCCTGTAACATACGCACCTAATGCTTTTGTTCCACTAACGCCTGCAGTATCCGGACAAGTGATTGCATTAAATCCACGTGACAATTCACCGCTAGTATTCAAAGGTGTTAATGTAATAGCCCCAGCTGTAGATACATATGAAGCTAAAGGATATGTGTAAAGCTTACCAGTACTGTGTAAATCTTGTTGTACTAGTGTTTTAAGAGCCTCCACTCGAACTTGGTTGTTAATTGGAACATAGTTGGAAGATCCAGGGGTACCTACAAAGCTGTTTACTTTAGTTAAATCAATTACTAAACAGATATAACCAGTCCCATTAGCAGCTACCGGAATAGCTTCCTGATCCGAGATACGAATCAAACGTCCCTCAACAACAGCTGCTCCTTTAGCAATATATACATTAAGACCTGTAGTTGTAAGTGCCAGATTCTCACTGTATTGTAATACTCTATTTTTGTTACCCATCATTGCGTCATATATCAACGCATCATCCATAGGTGTTACTCGCATTAAGTCAAATGTAATTCCTTCTACTGTCATATTATCTCTCCTATTCTAATATCTCACTTAAACGACTACGAATATGCCCAAATCTTAAAGCCATATAATCACTGTTTTCGTTTATAGTGAATCCTGTTAAAACCGATTTATATTGCGTACCGTTATACATAATATTTACAAGTGTACCTGTAGCCAGTGATGACGGATCCATAACTAGATTTTCCTTATATGCTTGTACAGTTATTTCATGAGCATAGAAACTTCCTTTGAGAGCTGCATTTGCAACGTCTTCATAAGATGGTTTATCCTCTTCTGTAGTGTCATATATAGAAATCTGAGTTTTAGTAGGTTTAATTACTAATGGGCTAGAAGCGTTCTGAGATATAGTATTATCACTTAGTAAATACCAGTTAGACAACACTTTAGGCGTCTCAGAGTTTGTTGTGGTCTTATCAACAATCATAAGATAATTACTGGTTCCTTTGCCTACCTCAGTAGTAGATACATCCCAGTTCTTAAAACCTTTAATGTTGTTCTTAAGT
This sequence comes from Anaerorhabdus sp., assembly GCF_036637135.1. Lineage (GTDB taxonomy): Bacteria > Bacillota_I > Bacilli_A > Erysipelotrichales > Erysipelotrichaceae > Anaerorhabdus. The sequence continues at coordinate 19,728 of NZ_JAVWNC010000018.1, forward strand.
TGTACAGTTGATGTTACTGCTTTAATACTTGTTTTAACACGACCATTTTCAAATCTATCAAATTCCCAAACGACATTATATTTCTTAAAGCCATTTATAAGATATTTCATAAGATTAGTTGGCGTTGGTGGATCAGCTGGTTGATATACATGTGGAGTGTTTGATAGTACCTCAATATCTAATACACTCATAACCTTATTAGGATCGCTTATAAGATACTTTGTGATCAATGTTTTAGCATGTGCTTCAAACGAAGGACCTGACATTTTAGTTGCAGGAAAGTCAAAGTTGATTAGCGTTATAATATCATTACAGACCATTATACGTGTGTTATCTTCTTCACTCTCCTCATAACTGTCAATTACTCCGAAATATGCAATACCTTTACCGTGCTGATACTTAGCCATAACAAAGTCTCCATTTTTAAATTCAATGTCATTAACTAAGTTGAAACTTGTCTTCTCAGTTGTAATATAGTCATATGATATCTCATAGTTATATACCTCAGTGGCTTCACTAATGACACCATCTCGACCAATAACCCATAAATTCATTATACAACCACACTCTCTTTACGATACTTATAGTCAATATCTTTACAGTTGTAAAATACTACTTGACTTATCCCAGCAGGTAATGTTACAAAGTTAGTAAGATCCAATCGTTGTGATTGATATACATTAGATTCAATACCTCCGCCAGATACGATTACAGCTCTTTGTTCACCAGGTACACTAGAAACAACTAATTTACTACCAGCAGCTATCATTAGGTTATAACCATCAGATTGTACAATTTCACTACCAACTACAACATACCAATATGGATTTACAGCTGGACCATGAATAGTAATCTCTAAAGGTGAACCATCAGCACTACCAATATACATAGAATCGTTATCAACCATAAATACTCCATCGTCTCCATTAGCCCGACCTTCATAAATATAGTCATAAGTGTAAGCAGGGTGTATTTTAATTCTATCAAAGAACGGAGCACTACTACCATAAGCATAATTGTAATAATGTTGATAGTTATAGGCAAATAATGGAATAGGTGTTACCTCAGAAGATCCACCTCCTGCATATTCTACGAGGTCATTAAAATCTAATTTAGTATTTTTAGCTACAGGTGTGAATGTTCCATACTGACGACCCTTTAAATAATCTTTAGGATTATTAGACCATACTCCAGTTGTAGACGCACCAAAATATAAAGAAGGTTCTAATTCAATACAGAATCTAACATATGCAGAATTAGCAGGTATTGCTTGTAACCTAGGAGCGTTGTCTAAAGCGGCTGTAGTTGCTGGATGTGGTGACATAGCTCGCACAATAAAATTAAAATCGCTATCGTAATAACATATCCTAACTGTATACCCTGCATTAGGTGTTGTCCGATTACCCATAGTATATAACTTAGAACCTAAATTTAGAAATGGTGTTGTTCTATATCCATTATCTGTAATTATAGACCCGTCATCATTAATATAATGTGGAGTTTCGTTCGCAATACAAACCATATTCATTCCATCCCAAACTTGAGTCTCATCCCATCTCCAAATATCACCTAGATCATACCCATATGTCGGTGGTTGAGTAAATATAGCTGGGGACTTAACCCAATCAGATAGTGCAAAATCACCATTTGATTTAATTGCAGTAAATGATCCCCTATGATTACCGAATATATTTGAAGGATTTTGTTCGTATATTGGGTTGTTAATTTGTAACCCAAGTTCATTAAATGCTAACCAATCTCCTAAATCTGGAGTACCTTGATATCTTATAGCTACTAGTATATTAGTACAAGTTTGAGGTACATCTAAAGAAAGAGAAACTGATGTGTCAGTACTATTAAATTCCTTGAATACAACAGTAGGGACACCAGTTGAGTTCCACCAATAATAAATATATAATGAGGGTTTCTTAGTTCCACCATATACATTTGATCTTGGATTCTTAACTGTTGCAAATACAGTTTGTCCACGAATTTGGTCTAAATAATCCTCAGTTAGAATGTTGCTAGCTCCAAACTTACCAGCAAAGTAATATAACCCATCTGTTGCAGGTTTTGTTATCTTTATTAATCCATCCGCAAAATATTCTGTTTTCTGATTATTATCTACTTGTGAGAGTCCTTGTAATTCTAAAGGTGTATCTAAACCTAATTTCCTAGATATCAAGTTACAACCTAACCAAGTCTGTGATTTATCCCAGTTCCACCGATCGCCAGCTTCATAACCGGTTGTAGGTGTCGTGTTATATATAACTTCATTCTGTTCATCATTAGCTTCACGATAAATCTTACCATCACCATCTTGTTGCGGTGTAGGAACATATGACTCTTCTATATCAACATACCAAGGTGTCATTAAATCTAAAGTAATCGTTTCAACTAATATGTTTAATTCTTTTATTTCTGTTTTAGTTAATTCATTTAACTTACAACCTCTACTCCATATCCCAGCATCTGTTTCATAGACTAAAACATATGGAGGCTTGTTTAATAGTCTAATCAGCTCATCATATTTGATATATGGATCACCAGTTATCGCACCGAATAGAATATCAATGTTAAACTGGCCCATATTCATTTTAGATGAATCCAATAGGTAATTGGAATTAGTCTCGTGATAATCATTATTGAAACTAACCCCAAGCCCTTCTGGATTGATTGAGAAGAAGTCAAGATTATTCAGTAGGTCAATTGAATCACCTGCACTATTGAATATCTGGAATCCCCTTGTCATGATTGTATTCTCCTTACTATTATTTTCTCAACTTCAGCAGCAATTGCTTTAGGATCTTGACCAGGAGACGAAATATTGAACTCATAATAATTAGTGCTTCCAATACCTTGCACTCCATCACTTCCTAAACTACCGAAATTCAATTGATTAGGTGTTCTAATGTTTGAAATATTACTCATATCTAAAACAGGTGTAATTACAGGACTCAGGTTGAAGTTATCATCCATTGCATCAGAAAATGCTCCAGAGAAACCTTGTACAGCCTTAACTGCACCTTTGGCTAACTGAGTAGCTTTTCCTTCAACTCGAGACTCTTTATCCTCAATACCTAATGCAAACCCCTCACCGAAATGTCCACCATCTTCACGCATTACACGAGAAGGAGAGAATATCTTCAAGAAGCCTTCCAAAGCACTCTTAGCTAAACTACCTAAGCTAGTACTTGCCTTATTAACACGATCCTGCTTGGAATCAATACCACCAGCAAATCCTTCACCGAAGTTTTTACCAGAACTATCAGCACTAACACTTTCCAATCCAGTCTTACCAAAGTTAGCAAGTCCTTCACCAGATGTTTTAGCACTACCCTTCTTATCTTCAATACCACCAGTAAAGTTACTACCGAAAGCATTACCTGTAGATTTAACTTCTACTGCGCCAGCACCTTGTTTAGCGGATTGTCCTAAGTTATTACCTGCAGCGTTAGCGTTCCTTACAACCCCATTGATTCCACCATTAAGTGCATCTCCTAAAGCTCCACCAGTAGGTTTCAAGTCAACACCTGCAGCGCCATTCTTAGCAGCAATACCTAGGTTGGCACCAGCTGTACCAGATAAAGCTTTCTTACCATCGATGGTTGATACAAATTGCCCTGTTTTCTCATCAGCAACTTGCTCAATATTAAAGGCATCTCTTAAGGCATTTTTAGCTCCATCACCGATCTCTTTAGTCTTCTCAGATACACCAGGTATCCAGCCAAATAAGACATCGATAACACCAACCAATGCAGTAATGATAATCTCCAATATAGCTTCAGTTATATCTAAAACTGCGTCTACAATTTCTTGTTGATGATCACGAATACCTTGTGCCATTTTAGTAATCAATTCGACCATTGCATTAACACCAGCTTCAACCAAACGAGGAATATCCGTAGTGAAAGCTACTATTAAAGCTATAATCATATCAGTACCTTTTTGAGAAAGTTCAGGAATATACTTAATAAACACATCCAACAACTGAGTTATCAATTCAAATGCTGCTATTGCTAAGGTCGGAGCCAGAACAATAATAGCCTTGGCCATTTCGACTATCACGGTTGTAATAAGCAAGATCGTTTTAGGAACCAACTTAATCAAACCGTCGAGTATGCCTCCAAGAGCCTTCATGATTGTTTCTACGTTCGAAGCAGTCATATTTGCTAACACTGTCAATGCTGTTGAAAATGCAGATATACCAATACCAATACCTAATGCTGCCACACCCAACGACGCAACTGCTAAAGCTAAAGCCGCCAATGCTGCTGCACCTGGTAAACCAATAAGGTTCGCTGCGATCGCAATTAGTGTCAAAGCTCCTGCTAATGTACCAAGACCTTTAGCTAATTGTTTAACGCTCATATTTCCTAATGCTTGTAAAGGAGGAACTAGCATATTAATAGCACCAGCTACTAGGACTATCGAAGCAGCCCCAAGTACTCCACCAGAAGCTAATTTCATAGCGATACCAATTTCTGCTAAAGCTATACCCATTGCTCCTAAACCTTTTACAATTTGTTTCACACTTAAGTTACCCAAAGCTGTTATAGGTCCAACAAGCATTTGAATAGCTCCTGCAATAATAGCCATAGATACAGCGGCACCTACTGTTTTAGCTCCATTTGTAACTTTAACAAATATAGCAATCTCAGCAAGTATAATTCCAATAGTACCCATACCTTTGATTAGTTGTTTAGAATTAATTGCAGCTATCTTCTCAATGGCGTTAACCATGATTTGAATAGCCCCTGCAATTGCTAACAAAGCTAATCCTGTAGCGACATTTAACTTAGAACCATTAGCAACCTTCAAGAATACAGCTAACTCAAGTAATATGATCCCTAAGGAACCTACAGCTTTTGCTAGTGAGGAAGATTTGATAGCTGATAAAGTCTTAATCGCTTGTGCTAATATAACTACCGTAGTAGCCAAGGATAGCAGTTGTAGGGAACTTGCAGCCATTTTGCCGGTATTCTTACCCATCACAACCAAAGCCGCAACAAGTATCCCAACGATTGAAGCTAGACCCATAATACCTCGTCCAAGCTCGTCAGGTTCTATACTTGCTATAACTTTCATAGCTCCGGCCATTAATAATACTGCTGTAGCCAATGCAGGTAACATAATACTAGCTGATATAGCAGTTTTAAGTCCAACACCAGATTTACCAATACTGATTAATGATTTAGATAGTAATACCAATACAGCAGTGATCGCTAGTAGAGATTTACTCAATTGTTTTGCAGGTATGTTTGATAATAGCTTGATTGACAGTGCCAGGATACCAACAGCTGTAGCAATCTTAACTAGAGTCCCTACTTTAACGGATAAGGTCAAAGCACTTAATGAATCTCCCAGTTTGCCAAATACACCAAATGCCTCTTCAAATCCACCAACAGAATCAATGATCTTGTCAATGAATCCTTCAAGAGAACCAGCAATACCTTTTACCTTCTTAGCAGCTAAGGCCAATGCTAACATTAAACCACCGTTGAGTAGATCCTGGGTATTGAAGCTACCTAGTAATTCACCGATACCTTTAGCAATCTTACTGAAGAATGGTGAAATAGCAGTCCATATCTTCTTGATACCTTGTCCAACCACATTCATAACTGAACCAACGCTTGAAGTAAACTTGAGAATGTTATCAAATACTTTATCTACAGTCTTACCAAAGTCAACAAATACATTCTTAGTCTTATCAGTAGATTTAATAGATTTATCAAAGCCTTGTATTAATTGGGAAACCCTAACTAGTAAATCAAGGAAACTCCCACCTAACCCAGCAGGTATTAATGACTTAAATGCCTCTCCAACTAATTTCAAGGTTGTCCATCCAATACTAAATATACTAAATAATCCTTTGAATACTTCTTTAACCTTACCAGCAGTTTCATCAGTTAATATAAGTTTAGCTGAGAAAATCTCAATATTCTTAATCAACTTCATTAATGTCTCTGCAGAGGCAGGTGGAAATACTTCTTTGAACGCACTACTTACAATATTTATAATCTTAGTTAATCCCTTGAATGCATTAGAAACAGTGTTTACAAGTGAAGCTCTTGCTCCTAGATTTACTAGATCACCTATCATTTTGTTACGAGCATCTGCACCTTGTTGAATAGGAACAGATATAGCATCATTTGCTGCAGTCCACATAGCCCCTGCTTGTTCGAAATCACCAAATATCAATTCCCATGTAGTTGCCCAACCTGAACCTATTGCTTCTCCAGCTGTATCCATCAATTGAGTAAAGGTTCTTACTTTAGTTGCAGCCTCTAACATTGAATCGTTAGTAGAGAACTCATTTAAAGTTTTTAATAATACTTCTGAAGATAACCAACCTTCTTGTAATGAATCCCTGAAGTTTGTACTTGCACTATTGGCTATACCCATATTATCAGCGGTTTTAATTAATGCTTCTTGGAATAACTTACCACCCATACCAGCATTCACAACTGAGTTCCAATCCTGTAGTTTAACAGAGCCTGTAGATAATGCTTGTGATAATTGATACATTGCAGTAGAGGCTTGTTCACTATTAGATCCTGAAGCAGCAGCTAAGTTGGCAATACCTTTAATAGCAGTTGTTGAATCTTCTAAACTTACACCTGCAGCAGTAAAGGTACCAATATTTCTTGTCATCTCACCAAAGTTATAGATCGTTTTATCGGCATAAGTATTTAATTCACCTAAAGAAGCACTTACATCCTGTAACGAACTCTTACCTTGAGTATTTGACATGATTGTTTGGATGGATTTCATTTTCAACTCATATTCATTAAAACCATCTGTAACCGGTTTGAGACTCATTGATTTAACTAAGTTGATACCAGCATCTACGGCTCGATTAGTAATATTCTGCAAGACACTAAATGCTACAGCACCCAATGCACTAAACTTAGAGCTGACATTAGTAACGCCCTCTACAAGCTTGTTCATATTGGTTTTGTCTACTGCATTATTTATACCACTGATGTCTTTGGTTGTCTTACCTAAATCAACATCATTCGTCTTCTTCATACTATTAATTAACTTACCAAATATGCCAATTGTCTTAGTAACCTTAGATTGAAAGTCATTATTGTCAAGTGTCATCCTAACAATTCGTTCATCTACCGGTCTACTCATCTAAACACCTCTTTTGCGATATCATCAGCAGCACGGTTAAATATGTTTCTTAATGCTGGATTGATGTAATCCCTAGGAGGTACGTATCCACCCGTTTTAGTACCGTGGCCAAATTGTATAAGCTTAGCTACATTGGCCGAAGCCTGAGGGTGAGCAGTGTTATAGAATGCAAGTTCTGCACCCCGTTTGTTTGAGGTTATCTTATACTTCCAACCTCTCGCTGTTTGACCTGTCGCACCAATAGGAGTACCAGCTCGTAAAGCAATAACACCAGACTCTCCGATCTTTCTTAAAGTCATATCAGGTCTTGCCTTAGCTGCTTTATTCAAAAATTTAATAGTGTCTTTGAAGTCTCCTTCGGATGTGATATCTAAACGCATAGTATCACCCCTTTGTATTGTATTTTTTCTTACGTTCAGCATTTAAATCACGATTCTGTTTCAGTATTTCATTATTGGACATCTTCTTCTTATCAGGGTTATTCTGCTCTGATATTACATTCAATAGAATCAGTAACCTTTTTATGTTCCAGGTTTCACACGTGAAAGGAACTTGAGCATTAGCCATATAAGCGTAGATAACCTCACTTGTCAATATGGTCCTAGATGGTTTGTTGTCATTTTGAACCCTTGTAGCAGTAGCGTTGGCTTCCATGTATTCAATGATCAAAAGCTCAACATCTTTAACCAAGTAATCATCAGTGATGACTTCTCCTACACACATAAACTTATACATGTCTTTTGATTGCTCAACTGTCTTAGGTCCACCAAGAAAAGGTATACACCATTTAGCTTCCCAGTCAGAAATTGCTTTAAGTGAGTATTCAAACCTAAAAGTTTTCTCAGGCATCCATGAAAAGCGTTGAGTATAGTTGTCAAAGACTTCTAAACCGCTTGTAACTACTTCTAACATCTGATTCTAACCTCCAATCAGGTAAAAACAAATAGGAGGAGATAAACTTGTACCTCCACCCTCTGTTTTATTAGTATTTCAATACTTGGCCAGCAAAGATTAGATTTGGATTAGCAATTCCATTCTTATTAGCTAGTGTATTTGTATCTGTTCCAAGTTTAGCAGCAATACCACTAAGTGTATCACCTGATTTTACAGTATACGTTCTTTGTTGTGGTGCAACTTTAGCATTAATAGCTTCTTGTACAGGTTTGTAATAGTTGCCTAACATAGCTTTACGATCTTCACCATTACCATAGATACCAGCCAATGTTTGGTCAGCCAGTGTATTAATAGTAGCGGGTGAATTAGCTTGATCTGCACGGTGATTAATAATCGCTTGAACACCTGGATACAATTGACCCAATGCATTCTTACGAGCGTCACCATTACCATACTTACCTTGTTGTACTTCACTAGCTAAAGTTTCTAAGTTCTTTTGAGCAGGTGATACTGGTGTTTTAGTTGTGGTTGGAGTTGTTCCACCGGACTTACCTGTTAAACGAGCCCATCCAGCTCTATCTAAGTTAGCAATGTTCTTATCTAATCCTCCACCTGAAGTAAACTGCCAGATTGTGTATACAGGCCAAGGAGCTGTTGAGTACATAAATTCAGGTACGTCCCAGCTAGGTGCATTAGTAGGGTAACCAGCAACCCATAAAGGACAGATTGTTGATAGGTTGGCTACTTGTTTAATTGCACTTGCTTGTACGTAGATTACACACCATACACCTGTTTTAGCGTGAACATGATTAACGAACTTAAGACACCATTCAGTATTACCCCAAGAAGCATTATCACCAGATTCCCAATCAAGGGCTAGTACTGCTTCTCCGATATAACCTTGAATATTCTTAAGGAAGAAATCAGCTTCGGCAACCGGATCTCCACCAGAAGCATAATGATATACTCCTAATAAATGTCCAGCTTTTTTAGCTGTTTGATATTGTGGATCACATTTTGGGTTAACATAACTTACGCCCTCAGTGGCTTTCACAATACAGAAATCAATTCCACTCATACCAGCTTGTTCAACTGATTGATAAGACGCAATATCAATTCCCTTTAATACCATATTAATTACCTCCTTCTAATAATTCACCAGTGTTAGGATCATATCTAGGTGTTACTACATTGCCAGGATGTTCAGGGTGGCTTTCCATAATACGAGCAACCTTTTCTTTTTGTAGTTGAGTTGGTGATTTTGGAGCTTCTGTTTGAACAGCACCTGCAGCTAATCCTTGACCGAATGCAGCAGCAGAACCTTCAACAGTTAATAACTCTTCAAATAACTCAGCATAAGCCATAGAGTATTCAAATTTCTTACGAGTCTCTTCGTCCTTAACAAATAAAGACCCATCAGCAGATTTTTCACCTTGAGATCCTAATACTAATAATTCGATAAACTCAATCATACCAACATGATCCTGATTGGCTTGTAACTTAGCAACATGTTCTTCAATAGTGCCACCTAATTTAGCTAAGATACGAGTTAATTCTGGTGTTGTAAAGTTAAAATAGAAGTCCTTAGTTTCTTGAACCCCGTTGAAGTTTGTATAAGTTATAGATCTTTTTAACATAATGTTTGTCCTCCTCTAATTGTATTACACTGCTTTAGTAGTAGTAGTTGTTGTTGAAGTAGTTTTGATTAATTTAATCAAGTCTTCTAATGGTGGTAATTTAGAAGCTACAGTTTCAGTACCGTAGATAGCATCTTCAACAGCTTTAAAGATTGCTGGGTTTACTTTTGTAGAATCAATTGCAATATATGCAGTTGGTTTGAAGTTCTCTAATACAACTGGTGTAGTAGTGAAATCCCATGAGAATGTGATCAATGAAGGGTCAGCATTAACTGTTTCATATCCACGTTCAGAAGGTGCAACTTTAGCTCCATAAATAACATGAATCTTTTTACCAAAGTCATTTCCTAATGTGTCATTACCTACAATTGTTTGGTACGACATAGCGAAAGGTTGACGAGTTTGTTGACCGATTGTAACACCAGGTACTACATCAGCTGATCCATCACAAGCGCCAAATTCATCAGGATATGTGAATGCACTAATATTACCTTTAAAGTTTTCTGCAGATGTTAATGAAACATACACAATGTTATCAGCGAACTGATCATTAGCTTCTGCTCCGTCTGGTGATTGTGTAACAGATACTAAACCGTTCCAAGCAATACCTTCAGAATATGCACCAGCGGTATCTTGTGTAAATAATACCCCTTTACTAGTACCTGTTTCGTATTCTCTTTCTCCAACCTTGTCCCAAATTAATCTTTTTGTTACTGCCATTATTTGTTTCCTCCTAGTAATATATTGATAAAACTGTATGATTTAGATTGTCTGATACGAAAGAAGAGATCATACTTACTGAAGCCAAAGTATCAACTATTTTATCTGGAATCAAACTATCAGGATCTGCGTCGATTACAGTTGCCTGATACTGATTCTTTTTATAATAGTTTTTATCATTGGCACTTTCTGTATCGATCCCTGCTCTGTAATAAACAATACAAGGATAATTCATTCTAACATTAGCAGGCGGTTGGAAATACACATGAGGAGTAATTACCTCTAGCTGAGCCTGTAATTTAAGACGTTGCGACAGGACCATTCCAAACACCTCCTAAGGTTAATATAATACGTGGTCGTTGAATGTCAATTGAGGTTACTTTCCAATTAATCTTCATATACTCGACATACTTAATGTTCATAAAGTTATCATATGCATATGGATCAGCGACTATACTTATGCGATTGTTAATAGTTACATCATCGTGTACGGAATCTCCGACGAGAGCAGTCTTAGCCTGAGAGATAGCATCGCCTCTCATCTTTCTAGCTATAGCGGAGTCAGTCCATACGCCTGGTGATGATTCTATCTGGGTAATGTAACCAACCCATCCTGAGTACTTAGCCATTTGTATTCATTTTGACCTCCTTCACCGCTTCGACATACTTGCTTGTACACTTGGCTGGATTGATGTGATCGAATGATTTGTCAAAGGGTTCGTAACCATTGTCGTACTGACCCTTGTAAAACATATCGACCATATCAACTGTGACACCAGCGTTGTGGTAAATCTTAACTTGATCCCAGCGTTGGATAGGGTCCGTGGCCCACGCAAAGTCAAGTTCCGAATGGACACGTGGAACGACACCGAAGTAAATCATGTTATAGAATTGTGCCCACATCTCGGCAGTCCACTTTTGAATGGTACTGTCGACCGTATTGAAATAGGCATAAATCTTGTGTGTATCAATAAATACTTTCTTCCAGTATTCAGCAGTCGGTTGACATATAACCCATTGAGCACCGCCAGTTCTATTGTTGTATCGGTCTAGTAAGCTATAATCAATTCCAACTATTTGACACATCTGTCTTGCAACCTCTTCACCATTAGTACATGACTTGATATAGTTTAGATTAAGGTAGTGGCCACAATCGGATCCATACCAACATGAAGGACTCAACGATAAGTCTGAGAAATCAAATCGATCTCTTAGAATTGTATCCGAGTCCAAGTATACATATGTCTCTTCTTCAGCCATTGGGTTTTCTTCAAGATATTTCCACCAAAGATATGGTCTAACACTAGGTTGATACTGATACATACCACGATCATCAGGATACACGTGAACCTCTGCTCCGTACTTATCTCTAAAGTAATCAGGCATGTCAGAATCACCAGTTGTGAACAGCAAGACAAACTCACTGTATCCAAGTTTGACCAATCTAGTAAGACATACCTCGAGTTCCCATTTAAATCTTTTAATAGCTGGTTGACATAGTATAAATTTCATGTTGTTATCCTCCTACAGATATATTTGCTGATTAACTACTATGGGTTTGACGTTGTAGTAGTCGTTGTAGATGTTGACGTACTGGTCGTCGTTGTTACTTTGACGTTGTAGTAGTTGTAGCCGAAGTTACAGTACCGTAGATAGCAGCTTTAGGTGTAGTTAACGCACCTGATACACGAGTTTCAATCAAGTATTTATGTTGGTTAAAGTCAATATCGAAATCTTCAAACGTTGTAACTTCTCCACCTTTAGTAGCACCAAGAGTGTAATCGTTTAAATTAACAATTAAGAAATGTCCAGCACCCATATAAGTTGTTGGAATGATTTCACCAACACCGAGCATAGCAGCAACAGCAGCTGTAGTTGGAATGTTACCAAATAGGAAACGTCCAGTTGAATCTTTAAGCAATTTAAGATCAGCTAATAAATTGTGGTTGATAAACATATCTGGAACTCCAGATCCTTGGTAATCAGCCATAGCTTTGATAATACCTTCAATCATATCCACAACTGTTGCTACTGATTTCTTAATTGTATATAAGTCATCATCTGTAATAATAGGACGAATTTTATCAGCTTTAATTTTGTTAGGATCAGATGTTAAACGACCATCACCAACTAAAATAGCACGAGCCAATTCCTTGTTTAATTGCATACGCATTTCCATATTGATAAATCCGATAACATTATAATCAGTAATATCAATTACGTCATCACGATCAAGCTTTTGTTTTTTGTAAACTGTTTGAGCTGTAGTTTCACGAGAAAGTAATTCAAATACTTGTTCAGCTTTCTCATTCCCTTTGATATAACCTAACGCACGAGCTTCATCTTTAGTTAAATCAGCAATGATTGTTTTAACACGTGAAAATGGAGATTTACGAACACCAGCCATAATCTTGTCAGAAGCTGTATTTTGGTCATGATATAGAATTGGAGCATTACCAACAACTTTAGCATCTGGGAATAAGATTTCAATGTTAGTAATACTATGTTTAAGAGCATTCTCTTTCAAAGAACCGTTGCCTGCTAATGTGTCAGCTAAAATTACTGAACCAACCTCTGCAGCATGTTTTAATTCTTCTGAAGTATCTTCACCTTTAGCGTTAAAAATATTTTGTTTCATTGTTTCTCCTCCATCATCTTTTTGTTTTACTACAGTTGTAGTAGTTGTCGTTGTATTCTTGTCTTTATCTTCTGAATCCAATTCTTCATCTTCTTCATCTGGATCTAAGTTATCAGATTGTTTGATCTCGTCCTCTTCCTCAGGCATCAAGTTAGCAAGTAATGTTTCAACTGCTCCTCTTTGAGTTGGTGTCAAGGTATCAAGAACTTCCCCGATGGTTTCACCAGCATGTTCTAAATTGTCGCTCACTTCTGTTCCTCCTTCATCTTTGGAAAGCACATCATCACCAGGGTGAATTAACATTCCCGTATGAATAATAGCTTTACCGTTCTCCTCTTCACCTGAGTGATTCAATACTGTTTCAATCAAGGCTCCAGGATTAGCTCCAGCCAGCACTAAACTAACTTCGTAGATCATTCCGTGAATCACATCTTGACCCTTCTTGACTAACTTGTTAGCGGCGATAGACATAGCAGAGATATCACCATTGTTGACCATAGCTTTGGCATGTTGTCCTTCTTCTGTATCGTTGAAGTATCCATAACCATAAACACCTTGGTCTTCGTTGTGCATGATGACGTGTCCTAAGACGTTGGAAGCATTCTGTGAATCGTGATTCCAAATTAAAGGGACTTTACCTTCATGGTTGTCTTTGAAAGCGTCGTGTTTAATTGTAACGCCATCTGAGCAACGAATGTCATTCTTAGTAACCCATCCTGCAAAGTCATACTTACGTTTTGCCATAAAACCTTACCCTCCTTACTTTAGTATTTTCACTCATTTTGACTGGATTCATCTTCTTCGTCAGGGGGCGTGAGCGACCCAGCATCTTTGTTAAGATTAACCGATGGTGCAGTAATCTGATCGTCCTTAGTAAGGTTAGGATTGTATAATACATCTGCAGAAGCTTCATTGCTTGGACGTACACCAACAATCTTACGTATCTCATTACTAGTTAGAATGGCATTACGTCTGAATGTGTCAGCGATAGTACCAATCTGTTCAATAGGAACAAGTTTGAATGGATCTCTGTAAGGTACTAACTTATGACCCTTAGTAATAGCTGTCTTAGTAAAGAACTTACGAGTGAACTCTGCAATGATAACTCCAATCATTGGATCGATTGACCGAGAATAGTAATTACGCATCTCAGCTTCACTAGCCGTACCATTAAAGACGTTAGCAGTTAGTCCCATTTGATTGTAAAACTGATCCGTTAATAGTTTAATCTCATCTAGAACAGTTGCAGTAACTGGTCTGTTTAACTGAGTAACCTTTTCGGTTCCATCAATGTACGCTAGTCCACGTTTACCATTCTTCAACTGTTCCTCTAGGTTTTCCATACGTTCTTTAGCTTGCGTCTTCTGTAGTTCAGATTTAACAGCATAAGGTAATTGAATCAACAAGTCTAATTGTCCTGAGGCTAAGAGTGCATCAAGATCATCTATCATAGCAAGCTTAGACATCAGTCGTTTGAACGTAGAGTTCTGACCATTGACTACTGCATACAAAGGATTCTCGATAATAGCGACAAGAGATTTACTTATTGTTATTTCTTCTTCAATTCCGGTTGCCTCATTATACAATCTAACTGATACATGCTTTGGGAACCACTGAGTGATTCTTCCTACACGCATTGATAGAATATCATAGGCTCCACTTTCGATTGGTTTAATTGAAGTATCCACAGGGACAACCGCAACGCACCCTTCATCGAACATAGAGTATACAAGGTCCTGTATAAAGGCTATATGTGATTGGTCTAAGTTAGCTTCTACATTTAAACAGTAGTTAAGACCATCGGTAACCGGCTTTTGGTCCTCTTTATCATCTACAACAACATGCTGGATAGACACTTGTGACACATCCAAAGCAATACGATTGAATATAGCTGCAGAATATGATGATGGTGTATATCTTCGGCTATTCCCATGATAATTTGGTCCACTAGACCCAGGACCGGAATTGACTGACCAGTCTCTGTTTTCAGAACTCGTTAACGCATTCCATGCATGTGATAGTCTTTCTCTTAATGTCATTACATGAATGCCTCCTGATTCCTTTTAAATGCTACCCAAGCATCCATTAATGCAGATACATTATCAATCTTCTCAGACTGTCTTTTCTTGGATAGTTTTCTATTTCCATTGTTATCTTCTATAGTGATTGCATTACCCATACCAAATTTCATAAGTTCTTCATCAAACAACAATAATCTTTCGGTAGCTAAGATATGCAATTCACCTAGCGGTACTGATTCGGTAAGAGCTCCTTGACGAACTGCTTCAACACCATATTCACCATAGTGTGTACACCATTTAGCAATAAAGTCTTGGGCATTGTATTTATCATACCCTACTGCTACAATGGTATACTGGTGCACGGCATTCAATTCATCTATGTGATCGTACACTTCCATCATGTCTAGGATTCCTCCAGGCATAATAGTTAAACTACCTTCATTAACAAACTCGTCATACTTGACTTGCATTGCTTTTGGTAATCGTTTGTACTTAAGCTCTGAAACGAATGAGTGAGTCTTGACACCAAATGCTCCATTGTTAAGTGGGAACAAATAAGTGAACGCACAGAAGTCATCACCTTGCGATAAATCCATTCCAAGCGTACAAGGCATTCCATCAAAGTTCTGAGGACCATGTACAAGAGTGTGTTCGTGAGCAAAGAAGTATGTGTAACCTTCAACCGGTATCCCGAACCTTTTAGCAAGAATATCATTCCTGTTAGCTGGTTGTGATTCGGCTTTATCTACATCACGTTGATAGGATTCATATGTTACTGACGCTCCAAGATTAGGATTAGCCTTTAACCACATGTCGGGATCTGCTACTTCAGAAATATCATCAAGTCTGTAGTACCAAATGGACACGTGAGGATTATCATAGTCTCCACGTAGTATGTCATATAACTCTAATTTAATTGTATCACCAGGACCATTACGAGCTGTCCCTTCTGAGCTAGTTGCTAGTATCAGATAATCGTCAACCTTAGAAGCCCCTTGCTCAATTGCTCCAATAACATCTTCTTTAACCTTACCTGATAACCATTCATCAACTGTATTAATTTTTGAACGCATACCTTGTAATTTATCGATTGTCATTGGTCGTACTTCCACTAATGAGTTCGTTAAAAAGTTTTGAACACCCTTCTTAGTAGAAGCCAAGTTAGCTTTAGTGTACGTATTGGAAGCCACTGAACCATCAGTAAGGAATTGAAACAACGGACCACGAGAACGAGCAATAGCTGTACGTATTGGACTCATGGTTTCCTCTGCAAGTTTCATTGTTGGAGCAGTGACTATTTGAAATGTTGTTGATGTGTCTATAGTTAGGAAATATGCTTGTATAAGAGCTGCGTAAACAGACTTAGCGGCACCACGCCCTACTATTAAGAACTGTTTGTTGATTAACCTTCTTTTTATTACAAGTATTTCGTATCGATGTGTATCAGGATTCCATACCTTCTCTTCAGCAAAGTAAAACCACGATAGTAGAGACTCAGCCCATAGTTTAAAACTTGGTAATAACTTCAAATCTCCACCATCAGTAAGTGTCATCTCACATTCAGCGAAATCTATAAAACCTTCAATAGCTTCTTCGTCGTAATAGAAATCTGGATTAGCAACCAAGGCATCAATACGATTCATCTCCATAGATACTTCCTTATTGACAGGTATTTCTCCTCGTAAAACTGAATTTCTAAATTTACCATATTCAATAGGTAACGCAGTATTGGATAGAACCATTTTAACACCTCCTAAATTAGACTAGCGCATATCCAGAAGTGCTAGTATTATTAAATGTAGCTTTACGTGTAATACCAGTAGCTACTCCTGTATAACTGAAACTAAATCCGGTTGTAGTTGGTTTAAAACCAGTTACATTTTGGAATACATATGTTTGACCGTTGTTTGAAAACACAATCAGTTCTTTACCTGGTTCTACTAATTCTTCTTTAGCTAAACTTCTTGTTCCTGCCATTTTTTGTTTCCTCCTCTATGCTACTACTGCTGCAACGGCTGCTTTCTTAGCAACTTTCTTAGCCAATGCTGCGGATAGCGCTTTTCCTGATGATGAATTTTTAATTGAACTTGAAGCGTCAATAAACATCTTAGCTCTTTTTCTTTGAGATAGCTTAGCCTCTCCTGCTTGTCTTGCAAACTCATTTTCTAGTCTTAGACGATTAAGCTTTGTTCTTAATTGAGCATCGGACATTGAAGCCCTACGCTTGTATTGGTCAGTCCATTGCCGTTCTCGTTTTATACTATTTACATTCTTTTTAGCCCGACTAGATAATGTTTGTTTTCCTTTGATAGGGCCTTTTCGTTTACCCCATTTCATACCTTTTACTCCTGCGTGCTGAATAGCTTCGTCAAGATTCATGGTATCACCACTTTCTTATCAAGATTAAATGTTTCTCGTAATCTCCAAAGGTCTTCATTAGCCGCTTCTGAAATGTATTGTACATTAGAAGGAGGCGGTGGATCGAATAACAATTTGGTCTTTACAAATACATAATGTTTAACCATTTCAAATAACTCATTACCATTTGTTTGTGTTGGATCTTTGAATGATTCCCATAGTTGAGTTGTGTCTGATACGGAGATTGATAGTCCAACACCATTCTGGTTCAATGTTGCTAATGCGCTATTAATATGCATAATTAATTCCATATCAAAAGATTCATCAGACGTATCTAGTCCACAAGCTCCACGGATTGATTCTAAGATCGAAGGAAGCTGTAATGGATTAGCCATAATTATCTTTCTCCAATCTGTATTACATCTTGTAATTGTTTCTTATACTTGTCAACGTACATTTCTCCGGTATGACCATTATGAGTAACTTCAAAGTAAAGTCCATCAGACTCTGTTGTAGCAAGTAATGATTTGTTGTTTTCTAATATCTTGCAAGTCCATACAACATAAATACCATAAACAGGAACACCTGTTAATTTAGAAACAGCTAGTTTTGCTCTATTGTTAAATGCATCTGTATCCATTTATTTAACCTCCTACCATAGTTTAGTGTCACCTGAGGTTCGTTCTACCCATTCGTCTTCTTTAGGTTTATAATGAATTGTATTATGAGTATCTAAAGAGGTGCAAATAAGATTATCTGGATCAAAACATTTGGAAGACCATGTAGCAATGTCAATCTCAGTTAAGGGATCGATGTGATGTACAAAGATTGGTCCGTAAATATCTAACCCATACATACCTAGGTCCATAGCCAGATCTCGCTTGATAATACTATCTCGTACTGATAGCCATCGGGGATGTTTGTAGAAAGCCATTGATAAATGTCTAGGGGATTCGTGCGGGGTGTCCCATAGTTTCAAATATGTTAATCTCTCAGCAAATGTGTCCAACTTCATCATTCCGGTATATGTTCTCATGCTAACCTCCTGGCGAATATTGTTTCATAGCATCAATAGCTTTAGACATAAGTTCTTTACTGTCTTTAGCGTTATCAATTGTATCTGTTTTAGCAGCAATCAACTTCGCTTGTTTTTCTAAGATTTCTCTTTCAAGATTCTCACGCTTGGTTGCTAACTTTAAATAATGGACCAGTACAGCTGAAGAAGCGGTTCCATCATCAAGTTGTTTTTCAACTAAGTTAACGGCTTTGTTTATTAATTGCTTCTCACGCATCTCTGGATCCATTGCGGGTTTGTTCTTTCTTACTTTAACAATCTCTTCGTCGGGGACAAAGATAGTTTCAGGTTTCTTGGCCATACAGTTTCCTCCTTAAGACGCCAACATCTTTAAGAACTTAACTGCTGATTCAATATAGTCATCCAATTGATCAGGCGTAACTGGAATACCAACTTCTTTAGAATACTTGGAAAGCTTGTTTAAGGCTTCTAGTTTCTTCTCTTCATTACTTAGACCTGATTGTTCAAGTCCAGCTACTATTAGATCAGCACGCTTAGCTAAGTTCTGTAATCTTTGACTATGTGTTTTTGTTGCAATTAGGTTTACGAGCTTTATAACAACTGGAGCTAGAAGAATCACAATCGCAATTGTATCTGCAATGTTTTGTAACATGGTTTACCTCCTTTCTATTAATGAAATACATGATAATAGTTAGGATGTGTCGGCTATTCATTACGGTTGTTTCTTTCCACAGGTTGCACATTTACCGTTACGATATTTGTGACCGTATAATACACATGTTGCTGCGTCAAACCAATTATATAATACTTTACTCATTTCTCATTCTCCTCCCTAGTTAACTATAGCGCTAATTGCAGATGAAACTATAAAAGTTACAACCACACCACCAATTACAATTAGTACCCATTTAAGAACATTAAAAGCCATCTTGAATTTATCATTTTCCAAAGCGTTTACTTGGGTTACCAGTGGTTGCAGTTCTTCTTTTATCACATACCTCAGAGTGGCTTCATTGATTTCATGAAACTTCTGTAAATCTGTAATTTTTGAATCATGCATAACCATCTTCCTCTCAAGTTCTCGAAACTTCAAATCCTGCTCTCTAAACTTTTCTTCATGATCTTGTAATTCGTTTGTGTTAGCTCGTACTTCGTCGTGTAAATTTACAAAAGCCTCATTTGTTAGATGAACTTCCTGATTCACATTAAACCACCTTCTTTATTCTTTGTTCCCCGCATAAGCAGACCACTATGGTTGTACTAGTAGAGAGATTAAATATACTTCAGCAAGAGTATAGTAGACTTTAGAGGAGGACAAACAACTAATTAGCAAGAGTTTGTACAACCATAGAAGCCTGACTACACGGGGAAAGGTCAGTAAAGGTCAAATCGTGTGGAAAAAATGCTCACTGGGGCTTTTTTAGGGAGGGATGCGTTGAAGGAGCATGGGATCAGGGCTTTTAACCCCCCTCCCCCTTCGTCCC
>NZ_JAVWNC010000019.1:0-39011 GCF_036637135.1 Anaerorhabdus sp.
GTAAAACCATGAGTCTAGAAGATATCATTGAACATGCCGGTGTCAAAGGTATGAAATGGGGAGTTAGAAAAGGTGTAACTAAAGCTAAACAGAATATTGCCACTAATAAAGCTAGTTCTAAACGTGAGAAATCATGGCAAGGACAGTATAAAAAACGTGGTAGCATGTCTAATGCTCAGTTGAAGACTAAGATCGAGAGATTGCGTTTGGAGAATGAGTTTAATAGACTAGCAACTGAAGCTAATGCTCCTCGAAGAAAGAAAGCCAAGATGTATATGGATAGTGTAAGTAAACTAGCTGTATCATCGACTGGTAAAACTCTAGCTAAGAAAATAGCTAAGAATGTAGCGAAAGGCGCAGCTACTGCGGCGGTGGTATAATGGATTATGAAAATTTAATGGCACTAAGTGTGAATACTATTGAACATGCCGGTGTCAAAGGTATGAAGTGGGGTAAACGAAAAGCTACTGGTAGTACCGGTAAATCGGAAAAACCTAAAATGTCTGCTAGTCAGAAGAAACAACGAAGTGTGCAACGTAAACAGAAAGCTGCAAAATTTGCTACAAAGGTAGCAATTAAAGGATCTCAAATAGCTTTATCTGCCTATGTCGCTGAAAATCTTTATGGTATGCCAATTAGTTCGGCTGCAAAAGGAGCTGCTAGAGGTACTGCTAAAGGAGTAAAAAGTAGGATGGCTAGACAACGTGAAAAACCTGTAGCAAGACCAAGAAAAGATGTTACAGAATATGCATTAAATTAGGAGGATATTATGGACACTAATACTTTAATTGTATTTACAAACAACGGTCAAACGTATAATTTTCACCAGGTAACTAATTTCTTACCAACTACAACCGGATTTAAATTTGACTATATCGGAGTAGCAACTGGCGCAACAAGAACTGCAGTGTTTAATAACACATCTGTAGCTGGATACGCATATATTTAAACTAGGGAGGTGATATTATGGTTCTATCCAATACAGCGGTTCCTATTGAATACGCCAAATTCCGAGATTCAGTAATTCGGGGTGAAGTACCAGTCAATAAGGAAGTTTCTATGGAGATGAACCGTATAGACGCCTTAATTGCGAATCCAGACTTTTATTACGATGATCAAGCTATTAAAGGATTCATAGATTTCTGTGAAGAAGAGATGACACTTACTGATGGTGGCGATTTAACACTATTACCGACATTTAAGCTTTGGGCGGAGTCTGCATTAGCATGGTTCTGGTTCCCTGAGATTAAAACTTACAATCAAGAACGTCATAGGTATGAAATGTTAAACGTCAAACGTCGACTCGTTAATAAGCAATACTTGATAGTTGGACGTGGAGCTGCTAAGTCAGTGTATGCCGCATTAATGCAAGCTTACTTCTTAGTTATTGACACAGAGACAACACAACAAATCGTAACCGCACCAACAATGACTCTTTCAGAAGAAACTATGAGTCCTTTCCGTACAGCAATTGCTAGATCGAAAGGTCCTCTGTTTAAGTTTCTAACAAAAGGATCTGTCTTGTCTAATACTTACTCAAAAGTAGGACTAGCTTCTACTAAGAAAGGTATACAGAACTTTATGACAGGTTCGTGGATAGAAGTCAGACCTATGTCCATTGATAAGATGCAGGGAGCCCGTTCTAAGATGAACAGTGTTGATGAGTGGTTGTCTGGGAAAGTTAAGGAAGACGTTATCGGAGCTCTTGAGCAAGGTGCGTCCAAGATTACAGACTACTTCATCCTGGCAACAAGCTCAGAAGGTACTGCTCGGAATGGTCCTGGTGATACAATCAAAATGGAGTTATTTGACATACTAAGTGGAACGTACTACAATCCACATGTATCCATATGGCACTATAAATTGGATTCAATTGAGGAAGTTGGTAAACCAGAGATGTGGTTAAAAGCCAATCCTAACTTAGGAGCATCAGTTGGGTATCAAGCTTATCAACAAGATGTTGAAAGAGCTGAATCACAACCAGCAACTCGTAATGACATACTAGCTAAAAGGTTTGGTATACCAGTTGAAGGATACACCTACTTCTTTACGCACGCTGACACACTAGTACACGGACCTCAGAACTTTGATGGCATCGCTTGTACATTGGGAATCGATTTATCTCAAGGTGATGACTTCTGTGCATTCACATTCTTGTTCCCATTGGGTAATGGAGCTTTTGGTGTTAAGACTAGATCGTATGTATCCGCATTGAAGGTTGCTAAACTTGCACCAGCAATGAAACAAAAGTACCAAGAGTTTATTAAAGAAGGTTCCTTGATTGTAATGGATGACAATGTTCTTGACATGATGAAAGTCTTCGATGACATTGACACATTCATTCAACAACACCAGTATACAATTGTATCCGTTGGTTATGACAAGTATAACGCTGCAGACTTTATTGCTAAGTGGTGTACTGTTTATGGTGAATGGGGTGTTGATCCAGTTATTCAAGGAGCTAGAACAGAATCCGTTCCTCTAGGTGAACTTCAGATACTAGCAAACGAAAGACTGTTATTATTTGATGAAGAACTTATGAAATTTGCTATGGGTAATGCTATAGCGATAGAGGATAACAACGGAAATCGAAAACTATCTAAGAAACGTTCAAGTGAGAAGATTGATAATGTATCAGCTTTGATGGATGCTTGGGTAGTATTCAAGAAGAATCAGGAGGCTTTCATGTAATGGGATTTTTAGACAGATTTACACACTCATGGAAAGCGTTTCGAAGCTCTGATGAAAAGAAAGAACTAGTTACCTATGCTACGGTCGGAATGGGATCATCTAATCCAAATTACCGAATACGAACCTCTCGGTATAAACAGTCTGACTATACTGCGGCTATATTTAACCGTATTGCTATGGATGTCTCATCAATTGCTATTCAACATGTAAAGGTTGATGAGAATAATGGGGATATTAAACTTATGAAGTCCGCATTAAATGAGTGCTTATCGGTTGAAGCTAATCAAGATCAATCTCATTTGGATTTTATTCGTGATATGGTATATTCTATGTTTGATGATGGCGCTATAGCAGTTGTTCCAATTGATGCAACTGAAGATCCAAATATTACTCAATCATTTGACGTAGGTGCTATGCGTGTAGGAAGAATTACACAATGGTACCCAAAGCATGTCCGTGTAATGTTGTATAATGAAGAAACAGGTAACGAGCAAGAACTCTTACAAACTAAACGTGGAGTAGCAATTATTGAGAATCCATTGTATGCAGTAATCAATGGACCTAATGCAACCCTTAAACGTTTGATGGCTAAGATTGGACAACTCGATGACATTGATGCAGCGATTGCTTCAGGTCAGCTAGATCTATTAATTCAGCTACCATATGCAGTTCGTAGTGACCTGCAGAAGGATCAGGCTAAAGAACGTATTGATGCGATCAACGAACAGATAGCAAGTAGTAAACGTGGTATTGCGTACATTGATGGAACTGAAAAGGTTACTCAATTAAACAGACCAGTTAACAATCAGTTACTAGATCAGATCAATCAATTAACAAAACAATTCTATAACCAATTAGGACTAACGGAGAAGGTATTCGATGGTACTGCGAGTGAGTCAGAGATGCGTAATTATTATACACGTACCATTGACCCAATAGTTTCAGTAATCATGGCCGAGTTCATTCGTAAGTTCCTAAGTAAAACAGCTAGATCTCAAGGTCAGACATTACAAGCTTATCGTGATCCATTCAAACTTGTTCCAATTGAGAACATCGCGAACATCGCTGATACGTTTAGACGTAATACTATCTTGTCTAGTAATGAACTTCGTAAGATTGTTGGGTTCCGTCCAAGCAATGAGCCTCAGGCTGATCTATTGTACAATCCTAACTTGACCGAAGAGCAACAACAGTCACCAACTGGGTCGCCCACGCCCCCAGCCAAAGAACCGTCAAAATGAGTGGAAAACCTAAAGTGAGGAGGTAATCGTTAATGCCAGAAAGAAAGCATGACTTTGCAGGTTGGGTAACTAAGAATGATATTCGCTGTACGGATGGGATTGTCATTAAACAAGGTGCCTTTAAAGACAACAACAAAGGTAAAGTCCCATTAGTATGGATGCATGGATCAGGTGATGTTAAAAACGTACTTGGCCACATTCTATTACACAATCACAAAGACGGAGTTTATGGTTATGGATACTTCAATGATACAGCAGAAGCTGACAATGCCAGAGAACTTCTTAAACACGGAGACATTAATGCAATGTCAATCGGAGCTAACAGAATTAAGAAACAAGGAACCGATGTAGTTCACGGTAATATCTATGAAGTAAGTTTAGTTATGACCGGAGCAAATCCAGGAGCTTTGATTGAAAAAGTATTGGTCCACTCTGATGATGGTGATCGTGTTGAACCTGATAAACTTATCATCTATAACGATCTGCTTATTCACTCAGCAGAAGATGTATTATTCCCAGAAGAAATTGAAGGAGGAAAAATTGAAATGGCAGATAAAACAGTAGGCGAGGTATTAGATACCTTAAATGAAGAACAAACAGCAGCAGTAGAAACTATGGTTGCTAGTATTATTGAAGAAATGGAAGGCGAAGATGAAACTGTAAAACAATCAGCTATTGATGAAGCAGTAGAAGCAGCTTTACTAAAACATAAGGATGAGGATGGTAGCCAAATGAAATACAATGCATTCAATGCTCAAAAAACAACAGCAGGTGGGGTTATCTTACACAACGGAGCTGGAGAAGAATTAACACAAGCAGATGTTCTAGGAGAAGTAATGACTGGTGAGATCACTTTGAAAGATGCTGCTATTAAGCACTCAATTACTAACTTAGAAGTATTATTCCCTGATGCTAAAACTGTGGATAATGCACCAATTCTTTATCATGATCAACAAACATCTGGAGCTGCTATTGTTGCGGGTACTCGTAAATCTCCATTTGCTCGTGTTAAAACTATCATTGCTGATCTTAGTGAAGATGATGCACGTGCGCTTGGTTATATTAAAGGTAACGAAAAGCTTGAACAAATCTTCAACCTATTACACCGTGAAACATTACCACAAACAATCTACAAAAAGCAAAAATTAGATCGTGATGATATCGTTGATATTACTGATTACAATATTATCGGATTCATCCAAAACGAAATGCGCATGATGTTAATCGAAGAATTAGGTCGTGCTATCTTAGTTGGTGATGGTCGTGCTAATTCAGATGCTAGCAAGATTAAAGAAGGAAATATCCGTCCAATCCTTACAGATGAAGGATTATTCACAATCAAGAAAGATGTTAACGGAGTTCAAGGCGTATTCGAAGCAGTTATTAAAGCTTTATCTGAATATCAAGGATCTGGTACTCCAGGACTAATCATTAACCCAACTTTACTTGCTGATATCAAATTGTTAAAAGATGATAATAACAAATTCTTATTTGGTGACATTCCTTCAACTGAAGCTGTTGCTGCTCGTTTAGGTATTAGTGGTGTTATTACTACTACATTCCTTAAAGGAGACAATGCTAATAAATTTGTGGTTGTTAACTTAAGCGATTACACTGTTGGATCAACTAAGGGTGGAGAAGTAACAACATTTGATGATTTCGATATTGACTTTAACCAATATAAATACTTGATTGAAACTCGCTTATCTGGAGCTTTAACTATTCCTAAATCTGCGATTGCATTCACGGTTAAACCATTCTCTGCTAGCACTACGACTACAACGACTACAAAAGCAACAATTCTACCAACAACTAGCACTACGACTACAACTACTACAAAAGGTTAATCATATTCTTTAGGAGGAATAGCATATGAAGATTGTATTATGTCAACCAGCAATTCAACGATTTAAATGGGAACTTGAAGTCTGTGTAACTCGGCTACAGAACTTGGGGTATATGGATATTGTACTTTTGTTCGCAGAAGTAGATGTCACAATTCCAAAGTACTTTGAAGACAAGTTCGCTGCTCAAGTATATACGTACACAGACGACAGAGAGTACATGCAGTATCAACCTAGTATTAAACCTTGGTTATGGTATAAGTATCTTTCAGAGAACCCTGAAGCGGAAGTAGGAACATATCTTTATATCGACGCCGATGTGCTTCTACGTGAAAAGCTAGACATGAGCAATCTTCCAGCTACTCCCGATACTTGGTATGCAACTGATTGTGGTGGATACTTGGATTCAAAGTATGTTAGACAGTGTGAGCGAGGGAATGAGATCTTCATGGCTATGGCAAGTATTGTAGGTGTCTCTTATGACCGGCTGGAAACTATGGATGGTAATGTTGGCGGTGCCCAATGGGTAATCGTCAATCCAACTGCAGCGTACTGGCACAAAGTTTATCTAGATACTATATCAATCTACAAATACTTTCAAACTGTGGACAGTAACATTCAAAAGTGGACTGCAGAAATGTGGGCTCAGCTTTATAACATGTATTGGTTCAACATTGAGTGTAAAGTTAGTAAAGAATTAGACATGGCTTGGGCTACGGATCCATTAGAGAAGTGGTCCCAGGTTAAAGTTTATCACAATGCTGGTGTAACACCTGACATGATTGACATGTTTTACAAAGGTGACTATGATGGAGGAAGATCTCCGTTTGATGAAACCTTATCACACGTCAATCCAACTAAGTGTTCCATCAAGTACGTCGAAGCTATCAAGGAGGTCAAAATGACTACAAATGGCTAAGTACGCAGGCTTGGTAGGCTATGTTACCCAAGTAGAATCATCACCAGGAATCTGGAAAGACCAAATCATCGAGAAGAAGTTACGGGGAGATGTTTTATCTCAGGCTCAGAACTTCCAAATGGGTGATAAGATCGTAGATGATTTAACAATCACAAACCGGATTAGTTTAATTATTGATCCGTATACAAAAGAGAATTCCATGAACATGAGGTATTTGCACTATCTCGGACTTAAGTGGAAGATCACATCTATATCAATTGTACGACCTAGATTGATTGTTACGTTGGGGGATGAATGGAATGAATAAACAGAATCGATTAGAACTGCATGCTAAGCTTGTAGCTATTGTCAAGGACGTTTACTTTCAACCCCCTGCTAACATCTCTATGAACTATCCGTGTATTGTTTATCAACGCATTGGTGTAGATACGGATTCAGCAAATGACAAAAACTATATCCAAACAGATAGTTATCAATTAACAGTTATCGTTAAAGATCCTGAAGATAACATCGCAGACACACTGTTGGACAGTTTCTCTAAGATAAGTATAACCTCAGCGTTTACTTTAGACAACCTGCACCACACATATTTATCATTATATTATAAATAGGAGGCAACAAATTATGGTAGGAAGACTTCAATGGGATTTAATCGGAGAACGTTTGTATGAAACAGGTACTTCACACGGTGTCTTATTTGTACAAGACAAAACTGGGGCTTATAAACCTGGTGTTGCATGGAATGGATTAACAGGAATTAAACAGTCACCAGATGGTGCTGAGTCAACAGATCAGTATGCAGATAATGATAAATATTTATCTCTTACTTCTAAAGAAAACTTTAAAGGTACTATCGAAGCATTCACATATCCTGACGAGTTTAATGCTTGTGATGGATCTGCAGAGATCGTACCAGGTGTAACTGTAGGACAACAGAATCGTTCTCAATTCGGTATTTCATATGAAACTGTTATTGGTAATGATACTGTAGGAGAAGACTTCGGTACTAAATTGCACATTATCTATGGTGCTAAGACTGCTCCTTCTGCAAAAGAATATGCTACAATTAATGATTCACCTGAAGCGTTGGCTTTATCATGGGAGTTCTCAACTACTCCAGCAACAGCTCCAGATGGATTTAAACCAACGGCATATATTTGCCTTAATTCTACAACTGTAGCTCCTGAAATTTACAATGCTGTTAGAGATAAGATCCAAGGTTCAGCAACAACAGAATCTAGCTTACCTTCTCTAGTAGAATTGATCACAATGATTAAAGGTGTTACCACTACTACAACAACTAGCACTACGACTACAACTACTACAAAAGGTTAAGACAAACTAGGTTAGGGCTCAGTTCTCTGGGTCCTTTCACTTTATAGGAGGAATAATAATATGTTAAAAAAAGAAATTAAGTATAAAAACTACGAAGGTACAGAGGTAACAGCACCTTTCTATTTCAACTATAACAAAATGGATTTGATTCGTCTTAAAGCTCGTACTGGGCGTGACATTCAAGATCAAGCTGTATTCTTAGCTGAAAGTGGAGATGAACAAGCTACTATTGAGTTCCTAGAAGATTTAATATTAACATCGTATGGGGTCAAAACTCCAGATGGCAAATCGTTCCTTAAAACTAAAGAGATTCGTCATGCATTTGAATACTCAGAAGCTTACGCAGAATTATTTGTAGAATTATTGACGGAACCTGGCGCGATGGCCAAATTTGCAAGTGGATTAATTGATGATTCAAACAAAGCTCCTAATTCAGAAAAAGCAGAGCTAATTGCTGAACATGCACAAAAATCAGAATTGAATCTAGTTAAAGATCCTGAAGTAGTTGCAAAAGAGGCACAAGATGAATTAGACCGTTTAGAGTTTGAAGCATATAAAGCACAAAGAAAACTAGAGGAGGAAAAAGTATGACATTATTAGGTATTGATATTGCGTCGCATCAATCAGTTGAAGTAGCTGGTATGGATGGTATTGACTTCGTTATTGTTAAAGCAACTCAGGGCACATGGTATACAAACCCAGATGGGGATAAACAATATCAAACTGCTAAAGCAAAAGGTCGCTTATTAGGATCTTATCACTATGCTGAAGGTGGAGATCCAGTAGCAGAAGCAAATTTCTTTGTAGATAGTATTCAAGGATATATTAAAGAAGCTACTTTATGGTTGGATTGGGAACAAGGAGAAAATAAAGCTTGGGGTAATACTAACTGGTGTCGTGCATTCGTAAACCATGTATACGCTAGAACAGGTGTATGGTGTGGTATCTACGTACAAGCAAGTGCATTAAATCAAGTAGCTAATTTAGCTTCAGACTGTCCTTTATGGATTGCTGGATATCCTACTAATGATCCAGGTTGGACTGTACCAACATTTATGTATTCAACAGCTCCTTGGCCTGTATATACTATTTGGCAATTCACTTCAGGTGGAAAACTAGATAAAAATATTGCTAATTTAACTGCTGCTGATTGGAAACGTATTGCTGATCCAAAAGGTAACCCAGGTACAGTAACTACAACCACTAAAGCCCCTGCTGCAGCACCACGTAGCCTTGACTCATTAGCTAATGAAGTTAATTTAGGGACATATGGCGATGGTGACGAACGTAAACAAAAACTAGGCTCTATGTACAACGGAGTACAAGCTGTAGTTAACCATCGTGCTGGATATACTTCACAAGCAATTGAAGATTTAGCAAACGAAACTATTGCAGGTGTTTATGGTGATGGTGAACGTCGCAAACAAATTCTTGGTGGATTCTACGGGCCTGTTCAAGAACGTATTAATGCTAAATTTAATGCACCACAAGTTCGCACTTACACTGTAAAATCAGGTGATACTTTAAGCGGTATCGCTGCTAAGTTAGGTATTGGAACCAATGAGTTAATTAACAAAAATGGTATTTCCAATCCTGATCTAATCTTTGCAGGACAAGTGTTACAGTACTAAGATGATTTAGGGGTTCGGTTGTAAGATACTCAACCCCTATTCATTTTTTACTATTTAAGGAGGTTATATGCTTGTTATATTTACAGATAACTGAAGATGAGCATTGGGATGCTGAAAAAGAACAATTTATATATCCTAAAGTAGGACCTATATACAGAATGGAGTATTCATTAAAGGCTATTGCTGAATGGGAAACCGAATATGCAAAACCTTTACTTACAACTAAGATGAACATAGAAGAACAATTATATTTATTTAGATGTATGTGTTTAGATGAACCATTCGATGTAGGAGAACTTAATCAAAGGGCCATAGATGAAATTGGTGATTATATGAATAGAAATACATCAGCTACCAAAGTTAATAATCCTAATGCATCGCCTAATACGTCCATCATGACAAGCGAAGTCATCTACGCATATTTATCAGCACTTGAGATTCCATATACATGTGACATTTGGAATATTAAACGATTATTTATGCTTATTGAAGTTCGTAGTGATCATAAGAATCCTTCAGAAAAGAAAAAGATGACACAGAAAGAAATTAATGATCGTAACAAAGCTTTAAATGCTGAACGTCGCAAGAAATATAATACGAAGGGGTGAGTCTATGCGTGTAGATATCACTGCCGAAGGGGATTTCAAAGATACAATCAATTGGCTTAACAAGGCTGCTAAAACGGCACCTGTAATGTCACTTAAACAGATCGGTGAATCTGGGGTAAGAGCTTTAAAGGCTGGTACACCTAGAGGAAAGACTGGACAAACGGCTTCTGGTTGGAAATATAGGATTACCTCCGATCGTAGAGGTTCATCAGTGGACTTCTATAACACAGCACATCCAGAGTCTCAAGTAAACGTAGCTAAGTTAATACAACTAGGTCACGGTACTAAGAATGGTGGATATGTGCCTCCAAGAGATTATATCAACCCAGCATTAAGAAACATATTTGATACTGCGGGTGATAAGATTGCCAAGGAGGTGTTTAAATGAGTAGACCCATAGATGATAGGATTGTCCGTATGCGATTGGAAAATTCTGACTTTAAATCTAAGGTTACCCAGACGGTTGGAATCTTCGGTAAGTTAGTAGGTAGTATGTCCAAAGTCAAAGATGTTGACTTAAGCAAATCTGCCAAAGATATGAATAATATTAACGATGCCGCTAAACAAACCAAGATGGACAAGCTTGTAGATGGTGTAACTAATGTAAGTTCTAAATTCTCTGCTCTAGGTATTGTGGCTATTACAGCACTACAGAATATCACAAACAGAGCTGTTGATGCAGGACTAACAATGGCCAAATCGTTTACGGTTAAGCCAATCATGGATGGTTTCAGTGAGTATGAATTAAAAATGAAGTCAATCCAAACAATCATGTCAAATACTCAGGGCAATAGCTCGTTACAAGATGTTACTGGGACATTAGATGATTTGAATACCTATGCTGATAAAACCATTTATAACTTTGGTGAGATGACTAGAAACATTGGTACATTTACAGCAGCAGGGGTTAACTTACAAGATTCAGCAACATCTATTAAAGGTATTGCCAATTTAGCAGCTGCTTCAGGATCAAATAGTGAACAAGCCTCTACTGCAATGTATCAATTATCACAAGCTCTATCAACCGGTTCTGTAAAACTTCAGGATTGGAACTCAGTAGTAAATGCAGGTATGGGTGGTAAGTTATTCCAGAATGCACTTCTTAAGACCGCTGACAATATGGGTATTGCTAATTCAGGTGCCGAGAACTTCAGGGAGTCATTACAAGAAGGATGGTTATCAACAGATGTATTACTAGCAACATTAAAAGAGTTCTCAGAAGATCAATCAATGTTAGAAGCAGCGACTAAAGTTAGAACGTTCACACAACTTGTGGATACTGCTGGTGAGGCTATTGGATCTGGATGGGCTCAAACATGGGAAATAGTATTTGGTAACTTTGAAGAAGCTGGCGTTATGTGGACTAATGCAAACAATGCAATCTCTGGTCCTATTGAAGCCTCAGCAAATGCTCGTAATAAGATTCTTCAAGATTTAGTTAATCTAGGTGCTCGTGTATCTATAATTAATTCAATATCAAATGCGTTCAAAGCGTTAATGCAAATGGTTGGGTTAGTAAAGAAAGCGTTTTATGAGGTATTCCCTCCGGTTACTGCTGAGATGTTAATGAAACTAATCAAGAACATTGAGATATTCTCTAACAAGCTGGTGTTAAATGAAGAAACTGCAAACAAAGTTAAAGAAGTATTCAAAGGATTGTTCTCAATTCTAAGTATTGGTTGGTCAATTATCAAGCTGGTTGGAGAAGCATTCAAATCTTTAATACCAGCTGGTGTAGGTGGAAGTGTATTAGATCTATTAGTACGCGTCTCGAAGTTGATTCAAGAGTTTGACAAGTCACTTAAGTCAACAAAAGACACAAGTAAGGGATTTAAGGACTTTGGTAAGACTGTAGATGACATCTTCGAGAAGATCAAGAAGTTTACTTCAAGTGTTGGGTCAATCATGGATGCGGTTGGCAGAGGCGTCAAAATGATTGCAAATGCCTTAGAACCATTTGTTAAAGCTATTGGTGGAGCAATCAAAGATCTAGCAGGAAGCTTTAATACACAAGATCTTCTCAACGGAGGTTTAATGGTAGCTTTATTCTTGGCTGCTAAGAAGATTAAAGGGATAGCTGGATCATTTGAAGGATTCATTGATAAGATTATTGACTCTGTTGGTGGATTTGAAGAAGCCTTTGGTATCTTTGGAAAACTAGGAGATTCATTAAGTGCTTTGACTCTTTCGGTTAAAGTAGGAACACTTGTTAAAATTGCAACCGCAGTTGGTATCTTAGCTGTATCAATCAAACTACTAGCTGGTATTCCTGCAGTAGATATTTCTAAAGCATTAATGGCAATCACGGTTGTATTAGTGTTATTGAGTAAGTCACTGGTAAGTATTGGTGCTGCTGGAGTTGGTATTAAAGCCGCTCTAACTGCCTCAGTTGTATTACCTGCATTGGCCACGGCGATACTAATTATGGCTGGAGCTATGAAAGTAATGGCTAGTATGGATGCTGATGATCTAAGTCGAGGTTTACTAGGCTTAGCTGGAACAGTAACTATATTAGTAACAGCATTGAAGATCATGGGCAAAAACTCAGGAAGCATTGCTGTATCCTCATTACAATTATTAGCCCTATCAGTATCTGTAGTTATATTAGCAAGCGCAGTCAAGAAACTTAGTGAGATCAAATCCACTTCGTTAGCAAAAGCTGTTGGTGCACTTGGTGTTATTCTATTAGAGTTAGCAGTATTCTTGAAGATAGTTGACGGGTCTAGATTAAGCCCTGCCTCTGGAATAGCAGTTGCTGCTGTCGCTGGATCTATCATTATTATGGTAGTAGCTATCGAACGTATATCTGCAATACCTGTTAAACAGTTAGTTAAAGGTCTCGGAGTTATTGGGATTATATTAGCTGAAATTGGATTGTTTGTTAAACTTACCTCTGGTGCTAAGACTATAGGCGCTGCATTGTCAATGACGATAATTGCAGGTGCTATACAGTTATTAATCAAACCTTTACAACAATTAGCCGCAATGAGTGTTAAACAGCTTATTAAGGGGTTAGGTGCTCTAGCTATTGTATTAGGTGAGGTTGTATTAGCAATGAGATTTGCAAGCGGAGGAATTGGTGGGGCTATTGCTATTACGGCAGTCGCTGTAGCCATTAATCTTCTTGTACCACCATTGCAAGCATTAGGAAATATGAGTCTTAAACAGTTAGCTAAGGGTCTAGGTGCTCTTGCTGTTGCTTTAGGTGTTATAGCCATTGCTGCAAACTTAATTGGTATTCCAGGTTCACTTGCACTGTTATCACTAGCAGCCGCTATTGGTGCATTAGGATTAGCCGCATTAGGTGTAGGTATTGGGTTATCTGCATTTGCTACAGCTCTTACAGTGTTAGCAAATATGACAGCCTCCAACGTAGAGACTATTATGAAGGCTCTAGGAGGTATCTTGAAAGGTCTTATTGAGCTTATTCCATTGATGGTCAAGGCTATCGTAGTCTTTGTTACAGAAATGGCAAAAGCTATTGTAATCATGGCCCCTGTACTTGCACGAGCTGGTCTAGAGCTATTATTCCAGTTATTAACAATTATGGTAGAGTATATTCCTAAGTTAGCTCA
This sequence comes from Anaerorhabdus sp., assembly GCF_036637135.1. Lineage (GTDB taxonomy): Bacteria > Bacillota_I > Bacilli_A > Erysipelotrichales > Erysipelotrichaceae > Anaerorhabdus. The sequence continues at coordinate 13,845 of NZ_JAVWNC010000019.1, forward strand.
GGTTGGGACTGATGTCATTATAGCCTTAATAGACGCTTTCACTGAGAATATCCCTCGTCTGGTTGATAAAGGTGTAGAAGCGGTTGTTAAATTAGTTAATGGTATGGCTAATGGTTTAAGAGAGCATAAACAAGAGATTGTAGACGCAGTATTAAATATCACTGAGGCTATATTAGAGACTATCATTACAGCGCTTGTAGAAGTTATTGGGGTCTTATTTGGATGGATTCCTGGTGTTAAAGAAGCAACTAAAACAATGGGTGAAGGAGCAACTTCAGCATTAAGGGACGCATTCGGAATTAAAGATGTCGGTGACACTAAGTCTAAAGAGTTTACTGGAGCTATTGATGCCAATAAAGCATTAGCTGGTACTGCTGGTGAGAACTTAGGTATCGCTGCTAAAGATGGTGCTGCTAAGACGAATATGACACCAGAAGGAACTAAGGCCGGTGGCTTGTTTAATACTGGATTAGGAAATCAGTCTGGTAATATTCATAACACTGGTAATAGCTTAGGTATAGCTGCTAAAGATGGTGCAGGTGGTGTAGATTTAAGTGGAACTGGTAATAGTGCTGGTACTGCATTCTCTAGTGGTTTAGGCAAGGCTGCTGGACCAACTAAAGATGCTGGTACAAATATCGCTAACAAGGGTAAAGACGGAGCTGCTTCAGTTAATATGGACGCTACTGGTAAGAACTTCGGTGAAGGATTTGCTGGAGGTATTGAAAGTAAGCAGGATCGTGTTAATAAGGCAAGTACAAGTCTTGGTAGCTTGGCTAAAAGTGCTTTAGAAGGATTCTTGAAGATATTCTCTCCTTCACGTGTAATGCGTAAATCGGGTGGATATTTTGGTGAAGGTTTCGCACTTGGTATTGAAGATGAAGGTTCTGCTGTTGCTGACAAAGCTACTAGCATGGCTCGTGGTGCGGTTAAGGCTGTATCAAATATGGCAAGTCAATTCCAGAGTGCTGTTGAAGGGACATTAGATATGGCTCCTCGTATTACTCCTGTAATGGATATGTCAAATATGAACGGAAATCTTGGAGGTAATCTTAATGTACCTGGAAACTTATCCCTTAACAATCAAGGATATGGTTCTGGTGATGTAAATATCACTATAAACGGGTATAATCAGGATCCTACAACCTTAGCTAAACAAGTAGAACAAATTATAGTTAGGAGAATACAATCATGACAAGAGAATTCCGAATATTTAATAGTAAGGGCGATATGATCGACTTGCTTAATAATTTGGACTTCTTTTCAATTGATCCATCGGGACTTGGGGTTAGCTTTGATAATTCATATAATGAGGCTAATTCCAGTTACCTAATGGACTCATCAAAGGTTGCTATGGGGCAGTTTAATATTGACATCATATTTGGAGCTATTACCGGACAATCATACGAACGGTACGACGATTTGATTAATCTTTTAAACTATCCTCCATATACACTTGAATATGAAACTTCAGTTGGAAAATGGAGTCGTAAATGTAAGTTAAATGAATTAACTAAAACTGAGATTAAAGATCTTAATGTTATGATTGAAACTATCACACTAGATTTAACGTCACCGTGGTATGTAGAGATTGTAGAGCAATATACACCTACTCCTGAGCAAGATGGAGATGGTAAAATATACAAGCTTGAAGAAAAGGGTGTTCCTGCTGTCATTTTTAGTCAACCTCCAGATAAGTATAATTCAGGAGATCGTTGGAACTGGGACCAGAGTCAAGTTTGGGATGGTATGAACTGGATTACTAGGAATGGGAACTTGTCATCCCCTTTAATATTAAACGGTAAACAACAAACAGGCGGTAATCAAAAGAATGAATACTTTGCTGATGGGCAGGTAAAAATAACCAAACAGGCAACTGGAGGTATATATTACTTTGCTGGATATTTTGGTGCAACAGCTCAACAACCAGAATCTTTTATGCAGAAAGTTCGTGATCGTACAGTAACTGCTTTTATTAAGAAATTAAGGGGTAATAATGCTATAGCTAAACCCTGTGTATATTTGTATTGGTGGGTACCAAATAATGCTGCTGTACAAACAGCTTATACTGCAGTTGTTCCTGGTGAGGAAATTACAAAAGTATCAGCTTACATCCCTGCAGATGCTATTAATATCTTGGTTGGACTTAGATATGAAGGTATTGAAAAAGAGGGAGATTGGTTATCAATGAATGACATGGGGTTGCAGATTGAGAATGATATTTTTCAACTAAATCCAGCTACAATCTTAAAAGCTCCGAATGGAGGTCTTATGGCTGTACGGGCAAATGAGGATTTAGATCTAATGGATTGGACTCCTACAGATAATCAGATATTTACTTTACCGCCTACACTTGGTTATAAAGTTGGAGATATATGGAAATGGGATGATACTCAGACTTGGGACGGTATGAACATGGTTTCATCTTTTGAGTATACTCAAACATTAATATCTAATACAGGTGTTGAAACTGATAGCCCTCTTTACCGAAGTAGTCCATTGTTGAAATTGGGATCAACATTATATACAATGGGTAATCGTAGTACTCCTAATTCAGCCTATACGGTAAGAATTAATTATTATGATAGCAATATGAACTTCTTAGTACAAGCGATATCTCCACATAATGCTGGTACTGCAGCTACAGATAATACACCTAGATTACAAAAGATACCAGAAAATTCTGTATACGTTCGTTTCTGTATTGAAGCTGAACCATCAACATATTTTGGAGCCTCTACTGTAAGCACATGGTCTATGAATCCTAAGACTATGTTACAAGGAGCTACCACAGGAAGATTTACTCCAGTTAAAACGAATACTAAATTGGATTTTAATGACATGTATGAGTATACTGGTCCTAGTGAGGGTGATCCAACATTTGTGCCATTTGTTGCATATAACCATACTCACTATTATGACTATATTTATGGAGATGGAAGAGATTATTCTTTCCTTTACAATAAATATGCTTACGTTTATGACTATGTATATGAGGGTAAATCCAATGGTGATGATGGTGTATATTTGATTGATAATGATTCAAGATATCTAGGATCATCTAAAGGTTCTCCTATTGAAATAACTATATATGGACCTGCAAAGAATCCATATTGGTATGTATTTGATGGTAGTACAATTGTACAATCAGATGGTTTTAATCTTGAGATTCCTGCAGACGCAAAATTAGTAGTATCTAGTCTACCTTCAGAACAAAAGGCTGTAATGGTTACGTATGATGGTAAAGAATCAAATGTTTATCAACAACAAAGATTAGATCTAACAAACTTTGTAACAATACCTCAGGGCGCTAGTCAGTTAGTCTTCTATAATTGTAAGGAAATAGACTTTATTTACCGCAAGGAAAGTGTGGTTGTGTAATGAATCTTTGGGTTATTAAAAGAAACGGTGTAATTAGTCAAGCTACTGAAGTTCAGGAATGGGAAATTAGTAGTGACTATATTACAACTGAAAAAACAAGTTTTACTTTAACAGAAGTCTTAGATTATAAAATTGGTGACTTTGTAATGGCCAAGTATCAACATGGCGGTGGACTGGCATATTTTGGAGTTATTGACAGTTATGAATCAAACACTGCAAACGAGTTTAAAAGACTTATATGCAATGATATCATGACATTAGCGAACTTTGAATTTCCGGCTACAAAAGTATCTGGGTCATCATTTGAAGATCATGCTAAAAAACTATTAACAACTTATATGTTACTTGATAAGAACAAAGATATTAGTATTATTGATATTGAAGTTAAATCAAATACACCTCACGTATATCAACCAGCAGAGACGCCAACTGCAACTAATCTTATGAAATATCTGATTAATGGTTTTAAGAAATACAATGTTGTGTGGTCATATGATGGTTTTGTAGATGGTCGTATTAAGACCTCTATAACTGCTGTCAAAACATCGATACAGCTTAAGAATAATATTCAAGGTTTCAGAGACTGGGATGTATCAACTACAGAGATTGGTAAAGCTAATGCAAATGGTTTATTAATTGTTGATAAAGCAATGACCAACTCAGAGTTACCAAGAGTATTATCCAAATGGTGGTTATGCTCTGATAATACAGTAACTAGTGATGAGAATAATTCTTTGATTGTTAAACCAACTAGATCTGTTATATCTTTGTATGATCTTACTGACGATGATCCCAATAGGTTAACATACTCAGAAGTTGCTGATTCAGTATTAAAAGGTAGTTTCTACTCACATGAGATAAGTGTGTCAGCAAATATTAACAATCCTTTATTAAAACCTAGTGATCTTAAGACTGGAACATTAGTAACATTAGTACATGATGGCACAACTTACAATTCCGTACTGACTGGATTTACAATTAATGCTGGTAGCGAGTATATGGCTTTAAGATTTGGTCATATTCGTAGCAGACTAAGCGAACTATTAGAATAGGAGAGAAATAATATGACAATTGAAGGAACTACTTTTGACCTAATGCGAGTTACACCTGCAGATGATGCACTACTATACGATGGATTAGCAGGTAATAAAAATAGAGTTATTCAGTATGGTACCAAATTTGCCATGACAACATCAGGTTTAAATGCTTACGTGGATACTGGTGCAGCTGTTGTGGAAGGACGTTTGATTCGAGTTACTGCTCAGGAACGTATCGCTATCCCAGCTAATAGCTCTGGTTATATTGTAATTACTATTGATTTAACACAAGTTAACTCTTTCGTAGGTACTCCAGGATCAACAAACTATGTACCAACAAATAACCAAGTACGTATTGAAACAGTATCGTCACTTGTACAACAGGATCTTCATGGAAATGGGAAATTGTATACATTTGCATTAGCGCAGTACTCATCAACAGCCTCTGCAGTAACTTTAGTAGATATGCTACCATCTTCCACAGCGATTCCAACTAGAAACCCATCTCTAACAATTCCAGAAGTTGTACAGAATGGACGTGTGATTACTATGTTATTTAAGGCGAGATCTATGCCTTCTTTATCTGGGGATATTACTGCATTCGCTACACTTCCTCCAGATATTCGTCCACCAGAATTATTTCAAGCTACTGTAGGTAGTGTTGGTGGGGTGCATAGAGTTGTATCAGTTAGTATTGATGCTAATGGCGTTATGAACTGGTACGGTGGTGGAGTTAATCCAAGTACAAACTTCGCTTCATATATCACATATCTAGCAAAACCTTAATAAAAGTATGCCCTGTGGTAAAACATGGGGTATTACTTTTTGCAAATTCGCAAGTTTTACACACCCTATAGTAGAGAGGAGAGATTTATTATGAACTTATCAGAAAATGTACAATCGTACGCAACATCAGCAGCAATTTTAGCAGGAGGTGTTTTGATGGTTTCGGCAGCATTCGCACTCAGAGGAAGTATTAAGGTTAATCATGCAAGAGCATTGAACCTTACTGCAGACGCTGGGAGATTGGTATCGTTATCAGCAAAATATGACGCAAAAGCAGCAGTTGATAACTTACGTGTATTGAAGGAAGCAATTGATTAAATCAACTCAATAAGAGAGAGGGCATTTAGCCTTCTTTTTTTTTCTCAAATTCGCAAGTTTTACACACCCTATAATGAACACAAACTAAAATTAAAGGGAGAGATTTATTATGAAAAACTTATTAGTTAAAGCAGCAAAACAAGCAGTGATATATTCTATCGGAGTAACAGAAGGTATGTTCGCAAAGGACACATTGGTCGTAGCAACAGCAGTTGGGGTTTATAAAGGAGTTAAGTCGGGAGACGTAATGGACGGTATAAACGCAGGTGTTAGAGCAGGAGCATGTGTATGCGTAGCACACGGACTGGCATCGGTAGCATTGAACTTAGCAGAAGAAGCTGGAGTAACAGATGAGCAAGAGGATTAAATTCCTCTTCTTTTTTTTTTCACATAAACTAAGGAGGAATAGATATGCATTATTTAGGTAACATGGAAATCATAGACAACGAAGGAAATATTTGGAAGATCTACGGAATTACATTTGGCGATGAAGAGGTTTTAATTGATGGTAAAATGGTCAATCTTGGTAAGCAAATAATGTGTAGTCGTTCTAGCGACACTGTAAAACAAGAAACTATGTGGTACACACATTCATTCAGTACAGTACTTGAATACCAGGAAGTAAAGCTTGATGAGAACAATAATATTGTGGATATTAAATTCTAATCGCATGTTTTACACACCCTATAGTAGAGAGGAAGTGATATTAATGAATACAGTCATTAAAGATCTTGGGAAAGCAGTAATAGTTGAAGGCACAAAAGCAGTCTTGCTTGGAGCAGGAATTACAGCAATCGTGGCACTAGCTACAACTGGACCCAAAGGTATTAAAGAATTATCATTAACAGACTTACTAAAATAAGGAGGAAATTGGAATGGATATTATTAAATTATCAGAAGCAATTAAATTGGCAAAGCTTGGTATCATGAGTACAGGAGCATTGGCAATAGTATATGCATCGTATAAGGCAATAGTTGAGGATTAATTTCCTCTTCTTTTTTTCACATAAACTAAGGAGGAATAGATATGAGACAAGCGGATTACTATAAGAAAAATATTCAAGCTTATAATTTAGTACTGCAGTTTGGTTATGATATGATTGCACAGGGAGTGTCACCTTTTAAATTCATCGGTAATTTAACTAAAGGAAAATGTACACATGATGTAGCAAATGCATTTTACACACTTACACAAGATGATCAGTATCATTTAATGAATGCATGGATTAAGAAGGAGGCCGATCGAGTCATTAGAGGTATGTTCGCATAAAAAACACACCCTATAGTAGAGAGAAGAGAGGATGATTAAAATGAAAAAGACGAATAAAATTGAAGAGCAAATCGCAAAATTAGATGTGATATTTGACTCATTAACAGAAGGATTAACTAAAGGCAGCGTGAACAACAAAGCAAACATTATTGAAGAGATGGATCGTATCTTGAAGCTTAAGGGACAACTTGTAGAAATGCAAGGAGTAACTAAGACTAACGGATGGAGAAACAAATTAGATATTAATGTATTGATTAATGGTGGGATCAGCATAGCAACAGTGTTAATCATATTAAATTATGAGAAAGCAGATATTATAACTAGCAAAGCATTTGGCTTGGCAACAAAACGTTAAGAGGATTAATTTCCTCTTCTTTTTTTTCACATAAACTAAGGAGGAATAATAACAATGACATTTCCAGTAGGTAAGTACGAAGAAGTATTGACAGTAAGTAATAGATTATTGCAAGTATTTGTAACAGAGGTTAAAAAATGGGAAGCTTTAGAGGCTGATGTTGGACACAAGATGAAATTTAAGCCAATCGGAACTAAGAGTTTCTGGTGGATAGGTATCAATGTTAAGGATAATACCATGTTAGTTAAACCTACACCGTTCAAAGACAAACCTTCACCAGAGCAAAAGAAGCTTGGTATATTTAAATGGTATCCACTTGTACAGATGGAGGAAGGTAAAATATCACAATCTAAGCTAACTATGCAGTTACAAATTGTAGCAATGGATGTATTAGAAGTGCGTGATACAAACCCTAATTTCAAGCAAACGGAGGTAGAAGAAGATGAGAGAACTAATTAATAATATGCAAAAACCAAAGTATTATTTAACCACAATTATTGTATTACTTTTATTATATCCAGTACTGATATTCACAAATGGTTTCATAGAAGGATGGAATAGTCATCCCGATTTTACTGAAGAGAAGCTTAAGATCGCTTTAGAAAATGGTGAATCCGTTGAGGGCAAGACAGTCGAAGTAGAGGTTGTAGATGTTCTTGACAGTCCTATCATGGGAAATTTGTTTTATACAAGCAATGATCTTGTCTTTCAGTCTGAGGTAGACAATGGAGTTAAGATCGGTCAATCTGGTAAAGTTAAAATTCGGGATGCTTATAAAATTGCTGGAACCTGGGTTATCAACTATAATATTGAAAAGGATGGGGAATAAAATGGGATTAAAAATTCACAACAGACCAAGAGGATCAGGTAAAACTCAAGAGTGTATTGATCGTATGAAGTCTGATGAAAAGCTACTGATGCTTGTTACTACTCATAAGCAAAAAGAGTATTACCCAAAAGAGTTACATGACAGAATTATTGTCGCTAAAAATATTGGTGATACATTAAATCATATTCAAACCCATAATCCTACAAAAATACAGCCAGGAGGATTTATGCTAAAAAAGTTATTGATTGATGAGGGATTCCTAGGAATGAGTAGAACTGATATTGCTAACTTTTATTATGAACTCGGTGAAATTTACAGTGATGTTGAAATGTACTGTACAGATTCGCAAGAAAAACACACCCTATAATGAACACAAACTAAAATATGAATGGAGAGATTTATTATGACAGAAGAAATTAAATTTGTAGAAGACATAACAGCAATGCAAGAGGAAATCGAGGCAGAAAGAATATTAAACAAAACCAAAAAGGTGAAGAAAATATTGAAATGGACAGCCATCGGAACAGTCGCAGCAGTAGCAGTTATCTATGCAGGTAAAGTTCTAAAGGATAACAAAATTATTGAAGTCGTTGAAGAAGTGATCGAGGAAGTTGGGGAGTAATCCCTAGCTTTTTCTTTTTGCCAATATGAGGAGGAATAGAAATGACAAAGTATTTAAAAGTAACTAAGAAACCAGTTTATGAAGACGCGGTACAGTTCAGACACGATTTGCCAAAGAGTTGGAATCTGTGTCATACTTTTGTTGGAGCTAAATGGAGCCAGACCCGAAATGCGGGATTCGTTAATACGGCTTACGTGGAAACTCCTGAAGGTCGAACAGCTTTAGTAGATGGAGATTTTATTGTTTATGGTTTAAACCAGGGTGAGTTCTTTGTTCTATCTGAAGTACAATTCCACGAATCTTATGATATAATAGCAAGCATGCGGAAATGGGAACCAAAGAAAGGTATATTAGATGACAAGGATCCTTGGGATGATATTCCAGTCAAAAACTTTCATGCAGAGTGGTATGCAAAACAAGAGCCATTAACCAAAGTAGAAAAACTTATAGTTGAACCGATTGATATGCTATACACTTCTGAGGAAATGAGAGCACTTGGTATGGATTTCGATGAACAAAAAAGAAGTAAAAGATTATCAACACCTATGGATCATATTCTTTCAGATCTTAGGTCACAAGCAGCAGCATTACATGGAGAGAAGGTGAGGAAAAATGATAAGACCGAAACGGATGGCTAAGTTAGATATGTATAACTACAGTCTTGATTTTAATGGATTTCATGTGACAAAGGTTCGCATAGTAGTTGGTAATTTACATGATCCTATTATAGCTGATATTTCAGGTGAGGTTGCGGGAAATGAGGGCTTCATGTATGTAGAAGGACATTATCTTAAATTTATTGAAATGGCCGTCGTTATAGAAGATTCACAATATTTATTAGATATCGAAGTATTAGAAATATAATCTGAGGGAGTTAATAAAAATGACAGAGTACAATGAAGTAAAACAGGTAGAAGAAGTAACCCATAAAGGCGGAGAAGAGGTTGTTGAGGAGAAGCCACGTAAGAAATCAATTGTTAAGGCTCCTGTTCAAAAGAAGAAACGTAACTTAATGGAACGTTTGGTATTAGGCATATTAGGACCTGATGGTATTCCAGCGATTAGTAACTATCTTGGTAAAGAGATCGTTATGCCGGCAATTAAGAATATTGTTGTAGATAGTATTACAAGTGGGATTAATATGGCAGTATTTAAAGGGGAGAATCGTGGGAGTGCTCCGCATTCTGGATATTCACAGAACCCTTATCAATCTCAAAGAACTAATTACAATCAAAACTATCGTCCACAACAAACACAGTATAATAGACCAGCTCAGCAACAACAAGCACCAGTAAATATTCCAGCTCGTAGAAACACGTTATTTATCATTCAAGATCGTCGTGAAGCTGAACAAGTGTTGACAGCATTGATTGATACTATTACACAATATGGTTCAGTAACTTTAGCAGATTATCTAGATCTTATTGGTGAAGAACCAGTATACACAGATAACACAGTTGGATGGTTTAACTTGAATGCTGCAACAGTTGGTCCGGTACGTGGAGGAAGAGGTTTCGTTATTAACTTACCAGATCCTGTAACTATTTGAATTGATATTAGCGAGGACGATCTACCATTTTAGGAGGGATTAAATGTGGTGTACAGCTAAAGATGATCGTATTAAGTATGTTATTTATACAGGCATACACATGGATTATCCTGAATGGTTCGTTGACTTCATCAGGGATGGATATATCTCGGATGACTACTGCAGTCATATTTATGCTTCAGAAGAAGGAGATGTTGCTATTGTTAAAGGTGATGTCTTCTTGTTAAACAACCGTATGGACATTATGTATATGGAAAGAACAAGGTTCGAGAGAGAGTTTTCAATATGTTATTAGGAGGAAAATAAATGTTTATGATCGCTTATTTAGTATTACCATTATTGTTAGTTGGGTATATTTGGTGTAAGATTGAGGAGGCTGGGAAGTAATGTTTGAAGTCTTAGTGGTGTTCTTATGGGTTATGATGATATTTACAACCTTGGCAATTCTTATGATGATTATTGCTTCTAGTAAAGGAGATGATACATGATGGGAGATTTATTAAAATTCTTAGCAGTGTTATACACATTGGTATGGAAAGTATTGGTTAGTTATTGTATTCTGGTTATTCTTTGGAAACTAGCATTTTTGGGAGGTATTTAATATGTATATTTTGCAGAACGTTATTTTACCTGTTCTAGCAGGAATGTGTATTGCATTATTAATAGAGAAGGCGAGGAAAAGATGATGGACAGTTCATTCTGGTGGGGTATGCTCGCAGGTATTTGGTTTAATACACTGGTAGCTATTGGGTATAATATTTACCGTAACTTTAGAGATATTAGAAAGGCGCGTGAGAAACTTGAACAAGAAACTGACGAAAGCTGAGAAGGTCTTTGCAAATTGGGCAGAGAACAACAGACGTGAAGCTCGTATTAAGCAGTATGATGAGTCAGAAACTGTTAAAGAACTGGCTGGTATTAAGAAAGCTTTTATTAAGCAGTTTAAAGAAGTAACTAAAGAATTTGATATTGCATTGAATGAGTTTGTAAGTAAGGACATGGACGGTAATTCTACTGATGAAGATGTCAAGAATATGAATTATCTAAATGGTAAGAAAGATGCACTATTAGAATTACAAAATCAAATTATGAATGGGGATTATTAATAATGAAAATTTCAAAAGCATTTCACACAGTAGCGAGAACAACAGCAAAACATTCACCAATTATCTTTACAGTCGGTGGGGTATTAGGATTAGGTGCAACGGCTTGGTTAAGCTTTAAAGCAGCTAAGAAGGTAGAAACTATTATGGATCGTGTTGAGGAATCTCAAGAAGCGACAGAAGTATTGAAACAGGTAGAAATTGGTTTACGTACTGTAACTACGGATGAAGCTCGTCAAGATCTATTAGCAACTCAACAAAGATTTATTGTAGTACCAGAAATGACACGTATGGATATTGTCAAAGAAGTTGGAGCAGCTGTTGCCTTACCAGTGGTTACAGGTATTGCTTCGATTGCTTGTATTAGTCTTAGTTACTATATTCAGAACAACCGTATTGTAAGTCTTGCTAGTGCATTGGCAGTATCTACAGCAGAGCAAACATTCTACCGTGCTAAATATAAGAAAGAACATGGTGAAGAGGCTGCACGTGAGTTCTATACTCCAACTGTTGAGGAAGAACGTACAGTAGTTAATGCAAAAGGTAAAGAAGAAAAAGTAGTTGATACTAATAAACATGCTATGGATTCTATGCACGGTCTTTGGTTTGACCAATCTTCTGAATATGCTAGTGATGATCATGCTTATAACTTGGCATTTATCCGTGAACAAAAAGATCGCTTAGACTTAACATTGTTCCGTAAAGGTGTTATTAAACTTAACGATGTATTAGATGCTTTACGTATGCCTAGAGTTCGTATGGGTGGGGTTGTTGGATGGTCTACTGCACAAAACTTTGATCTATTCCCTCAAACAACTTATGTACGTGATCCACAAACTGGAGAAGACGTTCCACAAATCTATATTCAATGGTCTGAAGCTCCTAAAGATATTTACAACTTAGTGGAGGATTAATATGAATCAAGAAGAATTGCATTTAAAAATCACTCAAGATTTGAATAAGACTTATATTGAAAAGAATGCTGACTATGGTGACGCATTTAATAAGAGTCTAGACAATCATGGTTTAACTGCAGCGATAGTTCGTATGGAAGATAAGATGGGGCGTTTCAGCAATTTAGCTGGGCGTCCTGCTTCTATGCAGGTTGAGGAGTCTTTAGAGGACACTTTACTCGATTTGGCTAATTATGCTATCATGACTGTAATGTGGCTTAAACAGCACGACAAGCCTGATACGGTGGATTTCTACGCTGATGGTGAATTATATTGTAGTTTGAAAAAAGATGATAAACCTAGAGGTGGCTATCACGAACACGTTAAATTTGTTCCTGATGAACTCATAAGGACTGATTTTAATAAAGAGACTAATATGTATCTTGTAGGGCTTGGTAAAACCACTTGGGGTGCGCATAATCTAGTAGATCAATCATATATTATACAAACTCTAAAAGAATTTAAAGATGGTAAGCTTAGTGATTCAATTGCTTGGGAGCACATACAAAGATTTATTGTAACTAAATAAGGAGGAACCAGAGAGATGAATAAAAAAACTATTATAACTGGCATAGCTATTGCATCAAGTGCAACGGCTATCGCTTTTTTCTCGTATAAACTTTGGAAAACGTACAAAGAGATGCATGAAGACCTAACAACTGGTAAAGAGATTGCAATAGATATTGAAACTCTACGTGTTGAGAAAATGACTGAGTCTATGGAGGAACTTGGTAAAGTAGTAGAGGTGCAGACACAATCACTTAAAGAATTAGCTAAAGAGTACGCTGAAGTTATGGACGAAGATGGCTGTGAATGGCCTACGGAAGAAGAGTTAGCTTACTATGACGATGAATGGCCACCTATTGAAGAAGAGTTCGACATAGAATTAGATGAAGAGGTGTTTGATGAAGAAATTGACGAGGATGTGGAACAATTGAGGTATGAGCCTAATAGCCAAGAAGCTTTACAGCAGTATATTAATATGAGATTGGCAGAGTTTGACAGTACTAGCGAGTTCAGATCAACAATGGTTCGCTTATTTGAAGTACCATTTGTGCCGACTAACGAAGATGATCATAATTTAATTGGTAATATTCAGGATAGAAAAGAAGAGTTCTTCGGAGATAGTGATCATATTTACAACACAACCATCGGAGACTTGTTAGAATTCTGGGCATTTCAGACAGACTTTGATATAAATGGTGGAATTGAAATCCACTTGCAAGGATATTTATCTCAGCTTGGTCTATGGACTGGCATGGGTGTAGGAGCTATGGACACGGTTGTAAATGATTTAGTGAACCATAGAATTAAGATAAATGGTAAAAATGGGATGTTTGCAATTGGGGAACAAGAGTATTTAGAGGCAGCAAATAACCCAAATGTTAATATTAAATCGTTCCGAGCACAGTATAATGTGTTCCTTTCGTACGCAGATGACATGGATTATGAGTAATCTCCCCATTTCTCCCGGTTTTGAGAAAAAAAAGGGGGAGGCTGTAACCCTTGGTATCACTGGGTTTCTAAGCAATCTCCCCAAAAACACCCCTAAAATGGATTGTTGATACAAAAAGAGTTAACTATGTATATACAATGTAATCCCAGAAAAAAGGGGGAGAAAGGGGAACTTGATGGATTTCACAATAAGTAGTGTAAAAGAATACAAAAGTCCGAATCGTGAATACGACCTAAAAGTTTATCCTGATTATTCATATCGAGGTGTAAAAGATCTAGTAACTAAGGGTAAAGTATTTTATGCATTCTGGAATGGAACAACCTGGTCAACGTCTTTAGATGAATTAATATATGCAATCGATGGACAAACAATGGCTAAGAAAGAAGAAATGGAAAAGAAAGATCCACATTTACGTATTGGTGCTAAGATGTTAAATATTAATAGTACACGTATGATGCAGGACTTCTTAGGATATTTGAAACAGTTTGGATCTAGCAACCCAACATTCAATACTAAAGTCTTATTTGCAGATGATGTGGCTAAGCGAGAAGATTACTCAACTAATAAATTGTCATACAATCCAGAGCCAGGTCCAACACCGGCATTCGATGAATTGATGAGTGTATTGTATGCACCTGAAGAATTAGATAAGATCTTATGGTTCATGGGAGTTCTATTATGTAATAAGGCTTCTAAGATTCAGAAGTTCATGTTCTTATATGGTGGTAAAGGGTCTGGTAAAGGTACAGTGATTCATATCTTTAAGCAAATGTTTGCAGGTTACCATGAGTCAATCGATTTAGCAATCTTAACAGGAGCAAATGATTTTGCGACAGCTCAAGTTAAAGAGGTACCTTTGTTGATTGATGAGGATACTGATATTAGTAAGATACAAAAAGATACAAACCTATTGAAACTTACAGCGCATGAACCTTTATATATTAACATGAAATATAAAGAACCATATGATGCTACATTTATGGGATTACTAATCACCGCTTCGAACCAAAGATTCAAAGTTCGTAATGTTGATTCAGGGATCACACGAAGAGCAGTAGTTGTAGAGCCAACAGAAGATAAGGTCTCACGTTCAAAATATAACAAGCTGATGGATCAGATAGCATTCGAGTTACCTCAAATTGCAGATAAGGCTATGCAAAGATTTACTGACATGGGAACTTCATATTATGATGACTTCATTGCAGTAGATATGATGGAAGCCACTGATATTGTTTATTCATTCGTAAGACAACATGTCGAAACGTTAGGTGAGTCAGTAGACTTAAAACAAGCAGCAGATCTTTATAAGATTTATTTAGAAGATATGGACTTTGATATTGCAGGACATAAGCGTCGTATCAAAGAAGAGCTTAAACGATATTACAGAAACTTCAGTGCTGATATAACTGTGGATGGAGTTCGTCATAAGAATCATTATAGTGATTTGAAACGCGAGTTAATATTCCCAGAGAATGAGCATATACAATTAGTTGAACCTGAAGTAATATCTAACTTAAGAGAACAACATTCTTTATTGGATGACATGTATGCAGATCAGTTAGCACAAGAAGCAAATGAATATGGAGTTCCTTCATTATCATGGGACAAATGTAAGACAACATTAAAAGATATTGATACCAGTAAAGTTCACTATGTGCAACCGCCAGAAGGTCACATCATAATTGACTTTGATATCAAGAACGAGAAGGGCGAGAAAGATCTTCAAGCAAACTTAAGAGCAAGTGAAAACTTCCCTCCTACGTATATGGAATTATCCAAAAGTGGCGGAGGATTACATCTTCATTATTTCTATAGTGGTGACGTGCATAAGCTGGCTAACAATTATGATGATGACATTGAGATAAAAGTATTTAAAGGTAAGTCTTCATTGAGACGTATGTTGACAAAGTGTAATGATCTACCTATTCGTACTTTATCTTCTGGGTTACCCCAAAAGAAAGAGGTTAATGATTTGAATGAACAAGTAGAGATCATATCGTGGAATGAGAAGAAGATGAGAACCGTTATCAAGAAGTGTTTCCAAAAAGTATATCATGATGCAACTAAACCATCTATTGATTTTATTGTTGACACATTTGAACAAGCTGACAAAGACGGTGTCAAGTATGATCTAACAGATATGCGTCAAGATATTATTGCATTTGCAGCAACCTCAACTAACCAAGCACCATATTGTTTGAAGGTAGCAAGCAGAATTAAGTATACTAACATTGACGAAGTTGTAGATCAACCAGTAATTCAAGGTTCTAATGCTAGATCCACTGTAGTACCTGATGAAGATATTACATTCTTCGATGTGGAAGTATTCCCTAATTTATTTATGATTGTATGGAAACCATATGGTGGTAAGAAAACCACTTGGTATAATCCATCACCAGCTCAAGTAGGAGAGTTGATGAAACGTAATATTGTTGGATTCAATAATCGTGGGTATGATAATCATATTCTTTGTGGAGCATGGAATGGTGAGAACAACATGGAGATTTATCTTCGTTCTAAACAGATCATATCTAAGGACACACCAAGATGGGCAGGACAAATTAGAACTGCTAATGATATTTCATATGCCGATATCTATGAGTATAGTTCTAAGAAACAAAGCTTGAAGAAATGGGAAGTTGAATTAGGAATCACTCATGATGAATTAGAGTATGACTTTGATAAACCCCTACCAGAATCTGAATGGCCTCGTGCAGCTGAATATTGTGGTAACGATGTAGATGCAACCGAGACTGTATTTAAAGCTACGTATCCAGATTATGTTGCACGTAAGATCTTAGCAGAGTTATCAGGTTTGAGTATTAACTCAACTACCAAGATGCATGCAGAGAAATTCTTATTTGGTGATGATCCTAGACCTCAAGATAAATTTGTATATACTGATCTATCTAAAACATTCCCAGGATACACATTCAATCCATATCGTACAGACGGACCTAAGTCAGATTACTTTGGTGAGGATCCTTCTGAAGGAGGTTACGTATATTCTGAACCAGGTGTTTATGAGAACGTAGTATTAATGGATGTAGCTTCAATGCACCCAACATCATTATGTGAAATGAATTACTTTGGACCATATACTCAACGTTACCGAGATCTATTACAAACTCGTATTTATATTAAACACGAGAACTTTGAAGAAGCAGCTAAAATGTTTGATGGAATATTAGCACCATATCTAACTGATAAAGAATCAGCGGAAGCATTGTCATATGCACTTAAGATAATTATCAATATTGTGTATGGTTTAACATCAGCTTCATTCGATAACAAATTTAAACACAAAGATAACGTTGATAATATTGTTGCTAAACGTGGAGCATTATTCATGATGACATTACGTCGTAATATTCAAGAGCAAGGATTTGATGTGGCTCATGTTAAGACGGATTCGATTAAGATACCAGGAGCGACTGAGGAACTGATTGAATATATTCATAACTTCGGCTCTCAGTATGGTTACACGTTCGAGCATGAAGCAACGTACTCTAAGATGGCATTAGTTAATAAAGCTGTGTATATTGCTCAGTATGGTTGGGCAGAGAAAGAGAAGAAGATCGGTAAGTGGGATGCAACAGGAGCTCAGTTTGCAATGCCAGTTGTATTGAAACGTTTGTTTACACACCAACCAATTGTCGAAGAAGATTATGCAATAACTAAACAAGCTAAGTCACCTATTTATATTGACGATGAACACATCGGTAAATTTGCTAATGTATATGCAAGTAAGACTGGTGGAGTTATGACTCGAGGCGAAGGTGAGAAGCGTGATGCGGTTACTGGAACTAAAGGATTCAAATGGAAACTCTATAGTCAGTATTCAGGTAAGGAAGATATCGACATGTCATATTACGATGGTTTAGTTAACCAGGCTGTTGAAGATATCGACGCAGTCGGTAGTGCTTTCAAGATGCTTGCAGAGCCACCAGCAGAGGTAGAGAAACAATTATTACCATTTTAGAAATTCGCACAAAAAACATACCCTATTATAGAGAGAACTGTGAAATTTAGAATAATCATGTAATAGTACATGGCAACAATTATTCACATTTATAGTACTTTCTATTTTTGTGGGTTTTAAAATCAGAGGAGGAAATTATTATGGCTAAAAGAATTATTGGAAATATTAACATCGAGAACGCACGACTAGGTTACAAGAACTTTATTGGTGCAGAAGGTCCTTACAATGAAGCAGGGGATAGAAACTTTGCAGTATTTTTAGAGGAAGAACAAGCAAGAGAACTAGAAGCAATTGGATGGAATGTTAAACGGCCGAAAGAAAAAGTATTGGATGAAGGTGAGATCGATGAAAGACAACCTTATCTACCAATTAAGATAACCTTTGATAATTTCCCACCTAAAGTAGTTTTGATTGCTGGAGAACATATCACTCAAATTGGAGAAGCTGAAATGCAAGCGTTACAATACGCAGACATTATTAGTGCTGACTTAGTTATTCGTCCATACCAATATGACTTCTTAGGCAAGCAAGGTATTAAAGCATATTGCAAAGCGTTATATGTAACAATTGAAACAGACGCTTTCGCAGATAAGTACAGACTATAACATGGAATTATTTCCACACCAAATAGAGGCGCTCGGCAAATTAAAGTCGGGCTCCATTCTTAATGGTGGCGTAGGTACAGGAAAGACATTTACTGCGCTAGCATATTATATGAAGGATCATGGTGAGAAAGACCTCTATGTTATTACAACCGCTAAGAAACGTAATAACGGTGATTGGGTAAAAGAAGCCGAAGCTATAGGTATTAAAGAATTGGTAGTAGACTCATGGAACAACATTACAAACTATTTAAGCATATCAAATGCTTTCTTTATTTTTGATGAACAAAGAGTAGTTGGTTATAACACATGGGGTAAAACATTTATAAAGATTAGTAAAGTAAATAACTGGATATTATTATCCGCAACACCAGGAGATACATGGGAAGATTATATTCCAGTATTCATAGCTAATGGGTTCTATAGAAATAAGACAGACTTTATAGAACAGCATGTTGAATATGATAGATTCTCTAAATTTCCAAAGATCAAAGCATATCATAACCAGGGGAAATTGTTTAACTTCCGAAGAATGTTATTAGTTCAGATGGATATGGAACGACACACCACTCGTATGAGAAAGTATGTGAATACAGATTACGATAAAGTTATGATGAAAAATGTTATGGTAAACCGTTGGAATCCGTTTACGGATGAACCAATTCTCAATGCTTCAGAGTTTACACAAGTTACACGAAGGTTAGTTGCAGAACATAAAGATCGACAATGGTATGCCAAGTTTATTATGAGTGTCCACGATAAGATCATTGTTTTCTATAACTACACATACGAGCTAGAGATCCTAATTAATATTTGTGAATCTTTAGAGAAACCGTATTCTATGTATAACGGACGTAAACACCAGGAGATACCAGAAACAGATGAATGGATATATTTAGTACAGTATACAGCAGGAGCTGAGGGATGGAATTGTATAGATACTGATACCATGTTATTTTATTCTTTAAACTATTCTTATAAGATTATGGAACAAGCAGAAGGTCGAATAGACCGAATGAATACTCCGTATACTAATTTAGAATATTTTAATTTAACATCACTATCACCAATAGACAAGAACGTTCGCAAAGCGATCGAGAAAAAGAAACGATTTAACGCTTCGGCATTTGGAAGGAGAGGTATGGGTGGTTAAGGAAAATAAGTTTCAGATGGATTTAAAGAAAGAACTTAAATTAAGATTTCCAGGATGTATTGTACAGAAATTAGATCCTAATGATATGCAAGGTATTCCTGATCTACTAGTTTTATATGGACCTTACTGGGCAACACTAGAAGTTAAACGAAGTGCAAACGCTCCCCATAGACCGAACCAAGATTATTATGTTAATCTTATGGACCAGATGTCGTTCTCTCGTTTCATTCACCCAGACAACAAGGAGGAAGTATTAGATGAACTTTCACACGCATTTCGATCTAATGGGAAAACACGCATTTCTAAGCGCTAGTAATTACCATTGGTTAAACTATACACCAGCAAAGTTAGAACAAGTATATATCAATAAAAAGAGAATGGAAGAAGGAACTCGTTTACACGATCTAGCTTCTGAGTTAATTGAGCGTAGATTCAAATTAGCAGCTCTTAAGAAGGCATTCAATATGTTTGTCAATGATGCAATTGGATTTAGCATGGAATCTGAACAAGTATTATATTATAGTGATAACTGTTTTGGAACAGCAGATGCAATCAAATTTAAAGATAACTTCTTACAGATACATGATCTTAAGACAGGCCTATCTAAACCATCATTCAAACAACTTGATATCTATGCAGCATTATTTTGTTTAGAGTATGGAGAAGATCCACATAAAATTCAAATTGAACAACGTTTATATCAAGGTAAAGGCTATGAGATCAACTTGCCAGATCCAGATCTAATTGCAGACATCATGACTAAAATTGTTATGTATGATAAACTATTAGATGAAATCAAACAAAATGAACTGTAGAGGATGATTATTAATGTCAGAAGAGTTATTGCATTATGGAGTTAAACGTCGTTCAGGTAGGTATCCTTGGGGTAGTGGAGAAGATCCACAACGCTCCAAAGATTTACTATCTAAGATAGACGAGCTTCGTGGTAAGGGTATGAAAGAAACAGAGATAGCTTCAGAATTAGGTATGAATACATCTGAACTAAGATCTGCTATATCATGGGCAGGCAATGAACGTAAACGAGTATTACAAGAATCGGTTGTTTCTAGGTTTGAAAGAGGAGATACTAAAACTAAAATTGCTAATGACCTAGGTATGTCTGAGTCATCTGTTCGTAATTACCTTAAGACAAAAGATACAATTCAAACAAAGCAAGTTAACAATGTAGCTGATGCATTGAAAAAAGGAGTATCAGAAAATGAGTTTCTAGATATTGGTGTTGGTGTAGAAAGACAGATAGGTGTCTCTCGTGCTAAGCTTAAAGCTGCAGTAAACAAGCTTAAAGAAGAGGGCTACACTGAACATGACATTTATGTCAAACGTCTTACAGATCCTTCTAAGTACACTACAGTGCGCGTTCTGACAAAAGAGAAAGACCTTGAAGTAGTTAAAGCTAATTCAGATAAAATTAAATCATTGGAATCATACACTGAAGATGGTGGAACAACAATGAAAGATCCACCACCAATTAAGCATGTTAGTTGGGATAGAGTTGATATTCGTTACGCTGAAGATGGTGGTACAGATAAAGATGGGGTTATTGAACTCCGTCGAGGTGTTAAAGATCTAGACATGGGAGCAAGTAGTTATGCGCAAGTTCGTATAGCTGTTGGTAAAGATAAATATCTTAAAGGTATGGCAATGTATTCTGATGATATGCCAACTGGTAAAGATATATTATTTAACACAAACAAGCCTAAAGGAACACCTAAAGAAAAAGTTCTTAAAGATATGAAGTTAGATAATGATAATCCGTTCGGTGCTACTACACAAAGACGTAATGGAGCATTGAATATTGTCAATGAAGAAGGTGACTGGAGTAAATGGAAATCTTCTCTATCTTCACAGTTTCTATCAAAGCAACCTAAAGCATTGGTTAAAGAAAGATTAGATGAAACGTTCTCTAAAGTTAAGGATGAATTTGATGAGTTAAGCTCTCTTACAAATCCAGTTGTTAAGAAGTATCTAGTTGATGCATATGCAGATGGATTAGTTACTAAAGCTCAACACCTAAAAGCACAAGGTCTACCAAGAACTAAGGGGCATGTTATCTTACCATTCCCTACTATGAAGCCTGATGAAGTATATGCTCCTAACTACAAAGATGGTGAACGTGTAGTATTAGTTCGTTATCCTCATGGTGGAACATTCGAGTTACCTGAACTAACTGTTAATAATAAAGGTCCAGGTAAGAAGTCTATTCGTAATGCAGTAGATGCAATTGGTATACATCCATCAGTAGCTCAGAAGCTATCTGGTGCAGACTTCGATGGAGATACAGTTTATGTAATCCCTAACAATCAAAGAAAGATTAAAACATCTAGAGCATTAAAAGAATTGAAAGACTTCGATCCCAACATGTATCAAGTAGACAGAGTAACTATATCACCTAAGCGTAAACAAACTCAAATGGGAGTTGTATCTAATCTTATTACTGATATGACAATCAAAGGTGCAAGTCAAAGTGAATTAGCTAGAGCAGTTAGACATTCAATGGTTGTTATTGATTCAGAGAAGCATAAGTTAGATTACAAACGTTCTGCTCAAGACAATGCAATTGGTGCACTACAAAAGAAATATCAAACACATATTGGATTAGATGGCAAGGTTCATAAAGGTGCGTCAACATTAATCTCTAAGTCTAAACGTATGATGGATGTTGATGGTAGAACAGAAGAGGTAGTTAATAAGAAGACTGGTAAGACTTACATTAAGAATGTCAAGCCTAGTAAGACTCCACTTATTGCACAAGTAGGTGATGTTAATAGACTGTCCTCTGGTACTGCAGTAGAGAAAGAGTATGCTTCATATGCAAACAAAGTATTAGCATTAAGTAACAAAGCTAAGAAGTTATCTTCTGGAATACAGGCACCTAAAAGAAACCCCATGACTGCTAAGAAATATGAGGCCCAGGTTAAGTCCCTGGATGCCAAGCTAAACACGGCCCTACTAAATGCACCCCGTGAGAGAAGAGCCCAGCTCCTTGCCGCACAGGCTTACTATAAAGACCTTGACTATAACATGTCTTCAGATCAAAAGAAGAAACTTAAAGCACAGGCCCTAGTTAAGGCCCGAGCACAAGCCAAGGCTGATAGATCTATAGTAGACATCACCCCTGATGAATGGAATGCTATACAATCAGGTGCAGTAAGTACTAATAAGCTTATACAGATCATGAAGAACGCAGACCTTGATAAGGTTAAAGAGTTAGCAACACCACGTGCTAAGCCTAAGTTAGGTACTGCTAAGCTTGCTAGAGTACAAGGCCTACTAGACAAGGGCTATACGTATGCAGAGATAGCTAATGACATAGGTGTTAGTGTCTCTACTATTAGATCAGCAATGAAGGAGGAATAGTATGTTAACAACAGTAGACAATCCATACGATCCTAACACTGACTATGATAAGTGGATGATGTGGGACCAGTTCAATGAGCACTATACAGCTGAGTACCTTGCACGTGTAGCTAACATAGACGATGACATGGATGATGAAGAAGCTTCACAAAGGATAGACGAAGCAATGGCTGAGATCATAGCTAATGATACAAATAATTTATATGCAATTGCTTAAAATAATTAAAAGTTAAAAAGAAAAATGAGAAAATGATGAGAGAAGGAGTGGGGGGGAGGGGTCGAACAAGATTACCCAACCCTCTGCAACGCATCCCTCATATTTATTTCCCCAGGGAGCATATTTTTGCCACAGTTTTGACCTTTCCTGACCTTTCTTTCTCCGTATGCCCATACTACTTGGCCTGAAAGTAATCCAAGCATGTTGTTATTCCTCCAAAAGCCTACACAACTGTCTACCAACTCTCTCTGGTGCCGGTACAAGTAGGGTACAAGTGGTATGGTCATGCGGAGAAAGTTATAGGAAGAAGTGATAACCATAGGTAATGTAATTCCTGAAATCTTTAGACTCTTTTCTAGTCTGATTACAACCGAGAACATAGCTCTTTTCTCAGCTATCGGAGGTATTGGCTATAAAGGATTTAAAGTATTAATGAAAGCAATGGATTCTAAACAAGATGCTATGATATCTACGATCAACAAAAGACTTAGTGATCTAGAAATCAACAATGAAGTAGCTCACTCTAAAATCGAAAGAGAAGTGTTACGTTTACAGATACTTGATGGGATTGAATCTCATAGGTTGTCTGAAAGTGAAATGCTATATTTCTACGATCGTTATAAGAAACTCGGAGGGAACTCATTTGTTGAGCATAAAGCTTTAGACTACCTGGAATCTCTAAGAGAGGAGGGTTTGTATGATTAGTGATGTAATCGATTTAGTTACAATATTAATTGCACTCTCACCTGTTATAGTAAAAGTAGTACAACTTATTTCACAAAAGACACACAACGAACGACTTAAGAATTTATCATCTAGAGCAGAGATTGTAGTTAACGCATTAGAACAATCCGGTTTAACCAGTGCAGAGAAGAAGAAGAATGCATATGATAAGCTTTCGGTTTATGCTAAGGAAGTAGGGATACCAGTTACCGGTGATCAACTAGACGACTACATTGAATCTGCTGTACGAATTGTTAAATCCTTAACGTCGTAGAGGAGGATCCAATATGGCTGCAAAGAAAAAAAATGAGATGATCGATTATGGTGAGGTTGTACAGGTTCAACGTATTGCACGTAAGAGCCCACCTGCCAGAGATCCGGATTCTCGAGAGAAACAAATGATTGCTAAGACTATTGATTTAGTTGAGCGACAGTTGGATGAAGGTACTGCCTCTTCTGCTGTCCTAGTACATTATTTGAAACTTGCAACTGCAAGAGAAAAACTTGAAAGAGAGATTCTCAAGAACCAAGCGAAACAAATCGTGGCGAAGACCAATGCTCTAGATAGTGCGAAAGAAAACAAGGAGTTAATGACTGAAGCAATTGACGCCATGACTAAGTATCAGCCTACAAAAGACTAATGCTTAGCTATAGCGAGTTAATTAAAATTGATACGTTTGATAAGCGACTTGAGTATCTTAGACTTTGGGATGTACCGCATGTATCTCCAAGGCATTTGTCTTTGTCGTTTTACAAGCATAAGCAATGGCTTCATACGCGCGAGATAGTTATCAAAAGAGATTATGCGTCAGACTTAGGAATGCTTGATATAAGTATTTACGGTCCGATTTATGTTCACCATATCAATCCATTAACAGAGCAAGATATTGTAGAATGGTCAGATCGTTTGTTCGATCTTGACAACCTTATATGTTGCTCCTTCGATACTCATAATGCAATCCATTATAAGAAAGAGTTAGATCGATATGTTGAAAGAACACCTGGAGATACTATATTATGGTAAGGAGGTAAATCATGGCTAATGCTGTTGATGATTCAATATTAAAATCAGTTAGATCGGCATTAGGACTACCAATTGATGATGATTCATTTGATAGTGAGCTAGTACTGCATATTAATAGTGCATTAGGAGTTCTAAACCAAAACGGTGTAGGTAAGACAGTAATAGTAACTGATGATACCCAGAATTGGGAGGATTTCAAAGACGTAGAGCAAACTAAAGGTAATAAGTTATTTTTACTTGTACAAATGTATGTCTTTGTTAAAACAAAATTACTATTTGATCCACCACCACCATCAAATGTCCAATATGTATCTACAGCCTCAGAAGAAAATTTATGGAGGCTTAGAGAAGAATATGCCGCTGATAACAAGGAGGTAAAACCATGAGTCTAGAAGATATCATTGAACATGCCGGTGTCAAAGGTATGAA
>NZ_JAVWNC010000020.1:0-37042 GCF_036637135.1 Anaerorhabdus sp.
ATGGCGCGCCCAACAGGATTCGAACCTGCGGTCTTTCGAATCGGAATCGAATGCATTATCCAGCTATGCTATGGGCGCAATTACCTTTGACAGTTTACCATATTATGAGAATTTAATAAACTCTCCTATTTTATCCATATACTAGCATTAAAATAGGCATTATTTCTAGGAAAAATGCCTTTTTATATTGTAATTCCATTGATAAATGGCTACTATTGTAATGTTTAACTACTTGTAGGAGAGTGTTGTATGACAAAAACTGAGAAGTGTGTACCTAAATTAGGACTAAGAAGTATCAAGACCGCTATCAGCACAACATTATGTGCCATCATCTATATTTTAATTAATCGTAATCCAACTTTCGCATGTATTGGAGCTGTTTTTGGGATGGAAACAAACAATGAACATCCTTTTAAGAGTGGTAGTAATCGACTAATTGGAACAATACTTGGTGGATTTCTAGGAATGGGTTTATTTTATCTACAAAATCAATCACAAAACAAACTGATCCAAATACTTTATTTACTTGTAGGTATTATCTTACTCATATTCATTAGTCAATATCTTGGATACCCAGGCGCCATACAAGGTGGTGCCGTTGTTTTCTATATTGTTATGTTAAATACTCCCGCTGATCAAACAGTAACTTATGCGATAAACCGTATGATTGATACTGCAGTAGGTGTTTGTATTTCTATATTGATTAATGTTGTAATGTCGCGTAAGAATATGTCATGTGTCTTCAAAAACATCAAAGAATAATGCTATAATAAGCTAACGAGGTGGAAAAAATATGAATATAAAATTACTTGTTTGTGATATAGACGGAACACTAATACCCTATACACGTGATCGAATCACCCCAACACTAAAAGCAGCATTTGACCAAGCAAAAGCCGATGGAATACAAATTCTAATTGCAACTGGAAGACATTATTCATTTGTACACAAAAGTATTTTTGAAGATATTGACCCTGACTATTTAGTTACAATCAATGGTGCTTGCTTAGTTGATAAACATGGAACAGTACTTGAATCACATCCCATATCAGAAGAAGATTTATACAAAATTTGGGATTTGTGTAAGAAACATGATATTGGTTTAGGCTTTAAATTTAAAGAAGGAGTTGTTGGTTATCACAACTACAAAAAATTCTATAAAGGATATGCAGGTGATCATGATTATGGTGATGCGATATTTGAAAATCCAAAAGATGAAGATTTCCACATTCAACATGGTATGCCTTTAGGAATATTCTTAATTGGGAATGAAGAAATCATTGAAACATTTAAAGAACAAGTTCCTGATTTATTCTTTGCATGGTCATACAAAGATGGTTATGATGTATATCCATTGGGTTTTAGTAAAGCCATGGCAATTGAAACAGTTTTAGAAATGAATCATATTACATGGGACAACGTTATGTCCTTTGGCGATGCAGAAAATGATATTGAGATGTTGCATCGTGCTAAAGTTGGTGTTGCAATGGGAAATTCAAAACCAATCGTACAAAAAGAGGCTGACTATGTGACAACCTCTGTAGATGAAGATGGAATTGTATTTGCTTTAAAGCATTTTGAAATTATAAAATAATTTTGGGTAATAGGGAATCGAATACGATTCTCTTTTCTTTTGTAAAAGGATCAGTCCATTTTAAGGACACCGCATACAGTCCCATACCATCAAAATCTTTTGTCATTCGTCCATATAAATTATCATTTACGATTGGACAATGAATTGCGGATAAATGAACACGAATTTGATGTGTTCTTCCTGTTTCTAATTTACATTCAATTAATGAATACATATCATTATGTGATATGACTTTAAGTTTAGTGAGTGCATCTTTTCCAGTAGAAGATACTCTCATTCGTTTTGCATCATGTCGATCTCTACCTAACCGTTTATCAATCGTCATTTCATCCTCACTTGGTCGATTAAATGTAATTGCGTGATATGTACGTTCAATTCTTTTCTCCATTAACTCTTCATCAAACCAAGGTTGTAATAAAGGAACTTTACAAAACAAGACTAGTCCTTGTGTTTCTTCATCAAGACGATGAATATATCGTACAGGAATTGAATATCCTTGTTGTGCATAATAGGTCGCTACTTGATTGGCAAGTGTGCCTGTTTTTTGTTTATCATCCTCGTGGACAATAATACCCGCATCTTTATGGACAACACAAACTAAATCATCTTCATAAACAACTTCAGCACATTTCTTATCCATCGCATAATCAATCTCTTCAATGGGCATTTGAATTGTGATTTCATCATTCTTTTGAAGAATATATTCTCTTTGTACTGTAGTTCGATTCACCTTGATTCTTTTTTCAGTAAAGAGAAGATGAAGATTCTTTTTTGACATTTTAAAAAGTTGAAGGAATTCAATTAAGCTTTCTCCTTCAACCTCATTAAGATAATTTATTTTTAACTCATTGAGATTTACACTATATTTCATACTACTATGATATAGCCCTACCTCATGTTTCGCAAGTACCTTTTAAACTGCAAGACGTTTTTTGTTAAAAATCACAACACTTAACGAAACTAGAATAACAATGATTACAAGGTAAACACAATTAATCACCCATACTGTTTCTCCACCTGCAATAGCCATGGGATCATACCATCCAAAAATCGAAATTTTCTTAAGTATCTCTGTCTTATCTGAAACATCGCCTAGCATCTTAAGCAATAAGAACATAATCGGGATACCTGCACCAAATGCAATTGAGTGTTTTGTTTCTGAAAATACGCAAGAGAAGAAGAACGAAATACTCATAACAACAAGATTTACCAACAATACAGTTACATTCAAGTTGAAGAATGCTTCTACATTTAAATCATTTGGAAACATGGCTTTACCAATTAATACATTGAATGCAAATAAGATTGCAAGCATGATTGTTAATGATAATAATGCATAGACAGCTTTTGTAACAATTATTTTTACTCTTGAATCTGGTGTTGCCAGTAAACAAGCAATCGACCCATTATCCACAGATTTTGCAACTAGTTTATTCGCTAACAAAATGCTATATACCATGGGAAAACCAACCATGAGTAAGCCATACAACCAACTAGCTAAATAGCCTGTCATATCTGTAAATGCACTAGCGAAACCAAATGCTTTCATCATTTCTGGCGGAAATAGTTCAAACATTTGCATCAAGTTCTTTACGTTATCTGGACTATACATTGAAATCATAACACCAGAATACATCATCAACACCAGTGTAAAAATTACAAACAATACCCAATTCTTTTTAATTGTTAGTTTAAATAGTGCGATACTCATTATTTATTCCCCCTAGCATAGTAATGCATGAAGACATCCTCAAGTGTTTGAGCCTTGATGTCCAGTGATATCACATGCAACATGGAACAAGCTTTGATAAACTTATCGACTTGATCTCCTGTTACATAAACCTCCACAACATCATTCACATTATCTACTTCATACCCTAACTTAGTGAAGAGTTCTAAAGCTTGTGTATTGTTTGTGGTTTTTAACTCATATCCTTTTCTTTGAGAATTCTTAAGTGTTTCAATATCTGCATGCGCAACTAAATGGCCATCCTTAATAATTAAGACATGATCACATGTTCTTTCTACTTCCTCAAACATATGGCTCGACATGAGGATTGTTTTTCCTCTTTCCTTTTCTGATTTAATTAGTTCTACAAATCGATTTTGCATGAGTGGATCTAAACCACTTGTCGGTTCATCCAAAATATAAACATCAGGATCATGCATAAATGCCGCAACAATACCTAATTTTTGTTTCATTCCTTTGGAGTATTTTTTAATACTTCCCTTTGGTGAAAACTCAAACATTTGAATTAATTCTTTTTCTCGTGTGCGATCCTTTATTCCTCGAACTTCCGCAAGATAATTCAAATACTCTTCACCAGTCATACCATCAAGGAATGTAATCTCCCCTGGCAAATATCCCAAATTTTTCATTATTTCTGGTGCATCATCAAAAGTATCCATACCATCAATTGATGCACTACCTTCATCCGCTTTAATAAATCCCAATAGTGCTCGGATTGTAGTCGTTTTTCCTGCTCCATTTGGACCAAGGTAACCTATTACTTCACCTTGCTTAACTTCAAAGTTTAGGTTAAATACACCCTTACCATTGCGATACTTTAGTGTTAGATTATTTACATTAATCATATTTAATACTTCCCCTCTAGTTGACTGCTTTCAAATCTCTTTTATTAAAATAACTATATGCTAAAATACTTGAAATTACGATAATTATTATCGCCGCGATTATGTAGAAAATACTCAACTGATATTGAAGAATTTCTATTGGCGGAAAATACTTCATTGGTGATAAAATTCTAACTATTCCAGGTTTTTCAATCATATCTACAACAACACCAATAATAAATGTTACTAAGAAAAATACATTACCATAGAAAGTTCCTTTCTCAGGACGAGTACATATAGAACAAATAAAAGCTGTCACTGCATAATACAACAAACAAATAAGAAACATCGCAATACTGAAATAGATGATTTCTTTGAATATAGATTCATTAATATTTAATATTGATAAACCAATATAAGAAAACACAATATTAACAAGCGTAAAACCTGCTAAATAAATAACACCGACAATAAGTTTCATCGAGAGTATCGCAGCTCTACTTCTTGGTTTCGTAAAGATAAACTCATATGTCTTATCTACAATCTCGCGATTCATCGCATTTCCTGCAAGATAAATCGCATACACACATCCACACATCAAAACAAAATAAGCAAGTATTGCATAATATCCGGATAGGGTTTCGATATTAATTCCTACAATACCAATCAACGCTTGTACTACTCTTGGTATTTGATCAATGATAGCACTCATTGATGCCCCACCCTCAGATACACCTGTAAACTTAATAAGACCGACAATATCCAAGACAAATAAACCGACTAACCAAATCAAAAATGGCTTAAATCCTAAACGTAATTCTTTCTTGATTATATTCATAATTTATCTACACCGCCTTTACATCTTCTTTAATAAATCTGATATATGCAACAATCAAAAACAAAATTGAAACCACAATACCAGTAAGCATATAAATTGAATCATTTGTTGATGTGAAGAATTGCATAGGATCAAAATATTTTAAGGGTGCTAGATATCGCATTTCTTTGATTTCTAAAATATTGTAGACAGCTGACAAAATGAAACCGACAAATCCCAATAAAGATGCAATATTGGATACAGAACGTATTCTTTTCATCACTATTGCCATACAAATACCCAATGTATAGAAGAAGAATTGAGTAAGAAACATCATACTTGATGCACCTAACATTTCCATCATTGTTTTACCGAAATGAATACCATAGAAACAGCTTACAATAATATATACAAGATTAAATAAAATAAGCAATGTACATCCTGATAAAAACTTTGATATAAAAATACTGTTACGACTAATTGGTTTTGTAAGTAAGAAATCAATGCATTTAACTTTCTTTTCACGTGCAAAAATAGACAGTCCAATTGATGCGGACATTATAACTCCCATTAATGATAAATATGCAAAACTAAATTCAAAGAAACCTCCAAAGTCAACCATTGTATTTAAATCGAACGCAAATGCCTTTGTAAATTCAGGTGGCATTTTACTAATAACTTCAATAATATCTTTCAAGCTATTATTGAATACTGGATAAACTCCCGCAAACAACGCAACCATAAGGATAACAAAGGAAGCCGTCCACAATAAAACTGATTTCCATTGCTTCTCTAATTCAAATAAATAAATATTCATATCACTCACCTACACATAATAATGAAGGAATATTTCTTCAAGTGATGGTTCATTAATTTCTATATTTTGTATATTTAATTTTGTAAGTTCTTGTACCAATTTATTACAATCCCCTTTATACATAAAGGAAATTGAATTACCTTGTACAACTAAATCACTCATTCCTTCAAGTAGTATTGAACTTGCTTCTAGTTTGGTTGTAATGAATACTTTCTTGTAAGCTTGTTCTTGTAAATCACTAATCTTTTGAGTGCTGATTATTCTTCCTTCTTTGATTATCGCAACACGATCACATATCTTTTGTACTTCACTTAATATATGAGATGAAAACAAAACAGTTGCGCCTCTTTTGTTTTCTTCTTTAATAATCTCAAAGAATTTCTTTTGAATCAGTGGATCTAATCCTGATGTTGGTTCATCCAAGATAATAAGTTTTGGTGAATGCAATAAACCTTGTATGATTCCCACTTTTTTCTTATTACCCAAACTCATATCTTCGATCTTTTTATTCAAATCTAGTTCCAATCGATTTGCTAAGTCTTCTATTTTCTTTGTACAGTCTTTCTTATAAAAACTTGCAGAATATTTTAATAAATCTATTGCTTTCATATTATCATAATAGAATACTTCACTTGGAAGATATCCAATATTATTTAATATTTCAACACGATCTTTGTGACAATCTAGCCCAAATATTTTTGCATCTCCACCGGTCTTTGAAATAAGTGATAACAGTGTTCTAATCGTTGTTGATTTACCTGCACCATTTGGTCCAATGAATCCAAAGATCTCACTCTCTTCAATTTTAAGATCTACATCAATAATTCCCCTTGATTTTCCATAAGCCTTCGTCAACTTGTTTGTTTCAATAACAAATGCCATATTCATTTCCTCCTGTTTGTGAGTTACTCTTTTGACAATGTTATTATACGCCCTATCCAACAAATAAAAATGCAAGACACAGTGACTTTTGTGCATCTTGCATTTCGTTCCTTTATATCCTTTTAATCAGTTTTTGACATGGATAATCAAATACAATGAGATTTTCTGCTTCGACAAACCCACAAGAGAAGTAACAGTTTCTTGCTGCCTTTCCTTTGGGATCACCTTCTCTAAACGTAATGACATGAATCTCTTCATCTTCGTTGAAATGTGTAAAGCATTGATTGATTAACTGTTTCGATATACCTTGCCTACGATAAGTTGGATGTATTGCTAGAAACAATAATTCTTGATTATCTTTTGAAAAAATAATTAAACCAGCACATCTAGATTCTCTTTGTTCTATTATTGCTTCTTGGTTTTCGATTGCATGGTGTACTGCTTCTAAAAATTCTTCTTCTTTGTATCCTGCAAAATCATCTTTTACAAGTAACATCATTTCAAGTACTGAAGGTATATCTTCTCTCACTAAATATCGCATATCCAAATTCCTCACTACTGGAATTATATCATATTCATTTATACTTTCAAGAAACCTCTAAATCCTCTTCCACTATAGTATGACTCTGCACCATTATGGTAAACAAATACTGTATTGAATCGGCGATCACAAAATAATGCACCACCTAATTTTCGAATAGATTCAGGTGTTTTAATCCAACTTGAAGTTTTCAAATCCACAGGTTCAATGCTTTGAAGCGTACGATATTGCACCTCATCAATTAATTCAATACCCATTGACTTTGCCAAATGAGTAGCACTATCTTCAGGTTTGAATTTTTTCCTTGCTTCCAGTGCCTCTTGATCATAACATAAATTAGTTCTACCTTTGGGACTCTCTTTTGAACAATCAACATAAAGATACATCATTGTATTTGAATCTATACCAATCACATCAGGTTCACCACCTGTTTCTTCCATCATGAAAAGTGACATTAATTTATCTGACTGATTCATTAGATGTTCTTCAACATCTTTCCAGTTCATTGTTTCATGGCGATGCATATTTGAATTAAATCTTTCTTCTAATATTGTAAGTAAGTTTGTCATTTGAAGCTTAGTTAATTTTTTACTTGTCATAAGAACCTCTTCCATTTTGTTTCTTTACCTACATTATTCGTACACCGAAAGACAAATGAAGTCAATGAAAGTACTTTTATAACAAAAGAAAACCTTGTTTGCACAAGGTTCATTTCTTAGAATAATCTCAATGAAACAACTGTTTCAACATGAGGTGTTTGCGAGAACATATCAAATGGTATGATACGCTCAACACGATAGCGTTGAAGTAAGATATTTAGATTCTTCGCAAGTGTTGCAGGATTACATGAAATATAAATGATTTGTTCAGGTCTTGCTTTCATAATGCATTCTAGCATTTCTTCATTCAATCCTGTTCTTGGTGGATCAACCACTAGAGCGTTAATCTTTTCTTTCATCGCAATGTTTTTCATTTCTTCTGCTGCATCACCGCAAATAAATTCTACGCGGTCTTCACAATGATTGATTCTTGCATTGTTGTTTGCATTCTTAACTGCATCTTTAACATATTCAATACCAACTACACGTTCAGCTTTTTCTTTTAATAATAATGACATCACACCAATACCACTATAGGCTTCCACTACTAGTTTGCATGGGTCTACGAGTGATACAACTGTGCTATATAATTTACTTGCTTGTTCAACATTTAATTGGAAGAATGACGCTGGAGATAATCGGCATACAATACCATCCATCTTCAACTCCAAAGTCTTGCTTCCACCTAGTTGCACAAACTCTTTACCAAAAATCTCATATGATCTCTTTGATGTATTAATGTTTTGGAATAAAGAAACTACTTCTTTTATCTCCATAATTTTATCTACTAATTCTTTTTCAATTGTCATTCTACCTGTAACTAATGTACATTGATAAACTCCATTGAAACCACGAAGTACGAAATATTTCATACCTCTTTCAATCCGGTCATTATAATCACGAATACCCGCTTCGTTTAATAACGCCATGATTTTCTTTCTGACTCTATCTAATCCTTCTTCATGAACTTTACATTCATCCATGTATAATAATCTACTCGAATTTGCTTCATATAATCCACTATATAAAGTACCTTTTAACCATTTCACCGGTAACTTACATTGATTTCTATAATGAAGTGGACTAGGATTCTCCACAATATCTTCTATCGTTGCATTTTTAAGTCCAGCATATTTAATTAGACTTTCTCTTAAAAGTTCTTTCTTGATTTCTAATTGTGCTTTATAATCCGCAATCATTAGACTACATCCACCACATTTAACTTGGAATGGACATGGAGGGTTAACTCTTGAATCACTTTTTTGGAGAATCTTAGTAGTTATTGCTTTTGAATAGTTTTGATGCTTCTCAGTTATTTCAATTTCTACTTGTTCTTGCAATAGCGCTCCGTCAACAAAAACAGGCACTTTGTTGATATAACCTATTCCTTCGCCATTAATACCCATTTTTACTATTTTTACGTTCGTCTTTCCCATAATTCTCCTTTTACTTCAAAAATGAAAAATTCTTATCCAATAAGAAGTTTTCTATATTATATACTAATAATACCCTCGATACCTCTTCTTCTTGAATTAAATTTGAAATTGGTAATCT
The DNA here is from genome assembly GCF_036637135.1 of Anaerorhabdus sp. Lineage (GTDB taxonomy): Bacteria > Bacillota_I > Bacilli_A > Erysipelotrichales > Erysipelotrichaceae > Anaerorhabdus. The sequence continues at coordinate 9,379 of NZ_JAVWNC010000020.1, forward strand.
ATAATACCTTAAATCGACTAAAATAATCTCTTCATAATGCGATGCTAAGTAAGGAATAAGGATATGGCTATAGGAGTCTTTTACAACCACAATTTTACCTAAACTATCTTTTATTCCTTCATTTTTAACAGTTACTAAGGCGTGATTACCATCTAAATAATAGGAGTATTTTTCTTTTTGACTCAAATATTTATCGCTATACAACGAATCCATTGTGCTACCATCCTCAAAAGTTAAAGAAGACTTTACTTCATTATTTGGGACAATCTTATATAAAGGTTCACCTTTTAACCAAAATGTCCCTGCTTTTGAATACAAGGTACCCTTAAAATCATCACTGACTTGTGTATAGGTAAATGTTTCAGGTACCACTTTCAAGTAATCCATATAGGCTTGATAAGCTAAATATGCACCTTTTTCGTTCCAATGATGATCAAGGTTAAAGAATACATCACTTGCACCGGTTAATGTAGTATAGGTATCTACCCATCCAGCATCCACATGACTTTGAATATAATTAAGAATTGATTCTTGATTTTCATTGTATGCAAAGATTGGGAGCGCATCAGATTCAATTTCACTCGCTGTAGGTACAATCATTAAATCAACTGGAACATCTATACTTTTTATAAATGTATTAATTTGTTCAATTGAACGTCTTACTGTTTCTAAATCCGTAGTTGAAAACATTTGTAACAATTGATTTTCTTTACCAAAATAAACACCATTGTTTTCAATACTTCCAGTTAGTTTTCTACTTAATGATTTAATACTAATCCACTCATCTCTAAAGATGAATTGATCAGTAATGTACGTTTCTAAGTCCCCTGTATAATTATCTTTGAATAATGCAGACACACTGAAAGAAGGTAGTTTTGCTAAGTAACGATTTTCATTTTCAGAGAAGCGTTTATCGGGTTGTATTACATTTAGAATACCTAGCACTCCGACAAAACCACAAAAGCAAATACAAGTCAAAATTTGTATATTCCGTTTCATATTTACCTCCTAGAATCTGAAATAGAGAAATGGATTATAGCTTGCATCCACAATGAATGCAGTACATACAATCAATCCAATCAATATTAATACTGGCGTCATCCACTCTATTTTCTTTCCTTCAATATGTTTGTGATATACCATTTTCATAAATGGAGTTACTGACACGATTAATATTATGAGTAAAACAATATTATTTCGAATCAAGTAGAAAAAATAATCATTCACGAAAGGTACATCACCAAAACCAAACATAATAGCTAATACACCTTTTAAAACACCTAAATCTTCAAATGCAAAGATTACCCAACTCAACAAGATGAAAAAGATGGTGTAACCATGTTGAATAAAAGCGGGTAACTTTTGTAATATTTTCAATAAGAATAATTTCTCTATCATAAGAAGTATCGCAAAATACAATCCCCACAAGACGAAATTCCAACTAGCACCATGCCATAATCCAGTAAGTAACCACACAAGTAAAATATTTCTAAGATTCACAATTTTACTACAACGATTACCCCCAAGCGGAATATAAACATAATCTCTAAACCACGTTCCTAGTGAGATGTGCCAACGACGCCAAAACTCCGTAATTGATTTTGAAATATATGGATAATTAAAATTCTCTAAAAGTTCAAAGCCAAACATCTTTCCAAGTCCAATTGCCATATCACTATAACCACTGAAATCAAAATAGATTTGAAAGCCATAGGCAAAGATACCTAACCACATCGTTAGAACCGACATTTGAGAATCTGATGCAACTTTGATTGTCTCAAATACTAAACCGATGTTATTCGCTAATAAAACTTTCTTTGATAATCCAATCATAAAACGTTGTATACCTTGGGTAAATTTATCCATTGTTTCATTTCTTGATACTAGTTGTTCTGCAACATCTTTGTATCGAACAATAGGACCTGCAATTAATTGTGGAAACATGGCAACATATGCACCAAATGAAACAATACTCGTTTGTACATCTGCATCTTTACGATAGATATCTATTGGATATGACATCGTTTGAAATGTGTAGAATGAAATACCAATTGGCAAAGCTAATCCCAAAGGTTGTAAAGCATTAAAGCCCAATCCATTCAAACTCATTACAATGAAATCATAATATTTAAAGAAACCTAATAACCCTAAATTAAAACAAATTGAAAATATGACAAAACGCTTCGCAATTTTCTTTTGATTCCTGTACTTATGTACATAATAACCATTAATATAATCAACAACAGTTGATAAAATCAAAAGCACAATATAAAAAGGTTCTCCCCAGCCATAGAATACCAAACTAAGAAGAAACAAAAATAAATTACGAAGTTTTAGTGGTGATGTTTTCATCACCACTAAGACTATCGGTAAGTAGACAAATAAAAATATTAAGCTACTGAATACCATAAACTTACTTTAATGCTGCTTGAATATCTTTTGCGATAGCTTCTGCATTTTCTGAAATAACAACACCTACGATATTACCATCTTCAAATTCAACACGGTTAAGTACTAATTCATGTTGATCAGGTAAATATTGTGCCCATGTTGTTTCGATATCAGCCATTCTTTTTGCTACAGCTTCTTTAACAACATCAAGTTTTCCTTCTTTTGCTTCAATCACAATAATTTCTGTTGCTTGTGTGTTCATCATTGGTAGATAAATTGCATAATCTTCAATATCATCAGTTAAGACATAATATAAATCTTTAAGTGTTGGCTCATCCACGGTCATGAAACTTGGGAATTCATATTGTCCTCCATTTACAACGGAATCAACTGCTTTTTGAAGTTTAGTCATTTCAACTGATTCTCCACCAGTTACACCTTCACCATCAACTACTTCTCCTGGAGTAATTTCAGGAGTTGCTACTGGTTCTTCTTTTGGTGCTGAAGAACAGCCTGCAAGAATTAAAGCTAAAGATACAAATGCTAATAATTTTTTCATAAATTTCCTCCTGCACACCATTAATGGAATGCATATTGATTATATCAAATAGAGGTTCATTGTCTATTAAAGTAATCTGAATTTTATGTGAACAGAGTCTTATTAAGAGAAAATAAAAATCTGCATTTCTGCAGATTAATCAGTAAGTCCCCAACTTGGAATTTCTTGTCCCCTACGTATTAATACAGTTTTTTGAAAATCTGTATGATTTAGAAAACGTAAAACTTTTTCTTCTTCCTCTGGTGTGCATCCTAATATTAATTTTGTTTGTAAATCTTTTTTTAGAATGTCTGCTGCAATGATGACAGCTGACACGGTTGAAGATTTCAATGATCCTTTGAATATTGTAATCCCTTCAGATGTTGATGCTTGAGTATCTTTTAGATGTCCATAATCAACAGGATAAATTAAATTACTGTACTCAGGATGTTTTGTGCCTTTTTGACGCAATATTTCTAATTTATTTGATAGATACAATGTATCAATTTTTTGCCAGAAAAAAGCATTATTTTCAAAGTTTGTCATAGTTTATACCTCAATCTCTTTCTTATTATAACAAAAATGAAAGAAATGTAAACAAACTTAAAAAACTATGTAAAAATTTACATAGTTTGTTTCTTAATTTTTCTTTTTGTAATATCTTTCACTGTAGCGCAACCTGTCATTCGCATCGCATGATTGAACTCTGTTTTAAGCTTATTTATTGCTTTTTTAGCTCCTTCAATACCCTCAGTTGCACAAGCTAAGGCAATCGGTCTACCTACCAAAACACCATCGGCTCCGAGTGCAATTGCTTTGAATATATCAGTTCCTGTTCTAAATCCTCCATCTACAAAAATGGTCATTTTCCCTTGAACTGCTTCTACAATTTCTTCAAGTACATCCATAGTTGCACATGCATCATCTAATACACGTCCACCATGATTACTTACTACAATACCATTTGCTCCTGCACGTAAAGCTATAAGTGCAGCTTCTGGTGTCATAATACCTTTTACGATAAATGGTTTATCACCACATAATTCTTTGATTTTACGTAATGCATTTTCATCTTTATTTTCAACAGGAGTAACTGAATTTCTTAAGAGTGGTAATCCTGCTGCGTCAACATCCATTGCAATACCTAGCACATCAAATTCTTTTACTAAGTTAATACGTTCTACTACTTTATCCATAACCCAAGGTTTGATTGTTACAAATCCTTGTCCACCTTGTTCATGGATTGCACGAGCTGGTAGATGAAAGAAATTTTCCATATCAATACCATCTCCTACAAAACAGCTAATCCCTTCTTCATCACATGCTTTGGCAAGTTCTGAATTGTATACATAATCTGGAATGTCTGTACCATAATTATTTTTAATTCCTGCAATTGGGGCAATTAATAAAGGAAATGAATACGTCTTACCAAATAATGTTGTAGATGCATCCACTGTTTGGATATTGTTGACTACATCCATCAACAAGCCATACTTTTTTAGCGCTTGTACATTGTTTATAAAGGCAGTTCCTTGGCCAATTCCTCCAACTCCAGGTATTTGTCCTCTACATGCAACTCCATTGCATACAGGACATTGTTTACATAAATTTGCTTCTCTTGTCATCTTGTATTCTCCTATTCATTTACATGGTCTAATGCCATTTTAAAAATACTTACAATGTGCTCATCCGCTAATGAATAATATACATTCTTACCTGATTTGCGTGACTTAATAAGATGTGTCTTTTTTAACGATGCTAATTGATGAGATACCGCTGATTGGCTCATTTGTAATTGTTCTACAAAATCACTAACACATCGTTCTTGTTCAAATAACAAATGAAGTATTTTGAGTCGTGTACTATCCGAGAACATCTTAAACAACAAAGACATTTCTTCATATTGGATATCCATACTGGAACTATTCATACCACCTTTACCCGCTTTCCTTTTTGAATAATTTTTTCTTTTTCTCTTACAAATGCTCGAAGTAATGGGACAACTGTTTTCTTGGAAAAACATTCAATGGATTCTACTGTATGATCCACTAGTTCAATCTCCAATTCATCACGATCAGGACGCCAAATGTATTGCCACGTTAGGATATCTTCCCAATACAAGATATTACAATCACCACGTTCTTTACAGTTATAGAGAATAATATAATCATGTGTAAACTCAATTAATTTTCGATCTGGTAATACAAATAAACAAAATGAAGATAACCCAAATAAGATAACACCCATGTACGAAAAGATTTGATTAAAAATAATCATAATAAAACTAACAAACATCAACGCTGTTAATGTTGCGGTTGGTTTTACACTCACTGTCGCAATAATTGGAGGTTCTTTTGGAATATTTCTAATTTTTAATGTCTTCGATTTCATACAATCACCTACACTATGTGTATTATAACATTTTCGCCCTTGTTTCTCTATCATATTATCATGAACTCATGTATAATAAACCCGGTGATATTATGGAAAAATTTAAATTTGAATTAACACACATATGTAAACAGACTGGTGCTCGCTTAGGAGTCATTCATACTCCTCATGGTAGCGTAGAAACACCGATGTTTATGCCAGTAGGAACACTCGCAACTGTTAAGTTTGTTTCTCCTGAAGAATTAAAAGAAATTGGATCACAAGTTGTTTTATCAAACACATACCACCTGTGGCTTAGACCGGGTGAAGATATTGTTGAAAAAGCTGGTGGGGTTCAAAAGTTCATGAACTACAATGGTCCGATGCTTACAGATAGTGGAGGATTTCAAGTCTTCTCATTATCGGATGCACGCAAAATAAAAGAAGAAGGTGTCACATTTAGAAGTCATTTAAATGGTGATACCCTTTTCCTAAGTCCTGAGAAATCAATCCAAATCCAAAATAAAATTGGTGCAGATATCATTATGTCTTTTGATGAATGTATCCCTTACCCTGCAAGTTATGACTATGTCAAAAATAGCGTAGAGAGAACGTTGCGTTGGGCTAAGCGTGGATTAGATGCTCACGAAAGAAAAGAAGACCAGGCTTTATTTGGTATTGTACAAGGTGGTGACTATGAAGACCTTAGAAAACATTGTGCTGAAGAATTAGTAAAGATGGATTTCCCAGGTTATTCCATTGGTGGTACCTCTGTTGGTGAAGATAAAGAAACCATGACACGCATGGTAAAAAATAGTGTGAAATACTTACCAACAGATAAACCTCGTTATTTAATGGGGGTTGGTGCTGTAAATGATATTCTGATTGCAATAGAAAATGGTATCGATATGATGGACTGTGTTTTACCTACTCGTATCGCAAGACATGGAACATTGATGACAAGTGAAGGACGTATTAATATCAAGCGTGCCATCTACAAAGAGGATTTTAGACCTCTTGATCCTGAATGTGATTGTGAATGTTGCCGTAACTATACACGTGCTTATTTAAATCATTTATATCGTTGTAATGAAGGTCTAGGCAATCGCCTAATGTCCATTCATAATTTACGATTCTTATTAAGATTAACAGAACAAGCTCGCCAAGCAATCAAAGAAGATCGCTTTGGAGACTTTAAAAAAGAAATACTCGAAAGATATGCATTTGATGAAAGAGGGTTTTAATTTTGAAAACGAGTGAATTTGATTTTGATTTACCAGAAAGATTAATTGCACAACATCCCTTAACTGATCGAAAAACAAGTCGTTTATTGGTTGTGCATAAAAATACTGGTGAACTTGAACATAAACATTTTTATGACATCGTTGATTATTTCAAAAAAGGTGATGTCCTAGTTAGAAATAATACACGTGTAATTCCGGCCCGTCTTTTTGGAACAAAAGAAGAAACAGGTGCACATGTTGAATTACTCTTATTGAAACAAGATGGCGATATATGGGAATGTTTAGTTGGTAATGCAAGAGTAGTAAAGATTGGTACAATTGTTTCTTTTAATCAAGGTGAACTCAAAGCTGAATGTATTGGTATTGGTGATAAAGGTATTCGCAAAATGAAGATGATCTATGATGGGTTATTCATGGAAATCTTAGAAAGCCTTGGTCAAGTTCCATTACCTCCTTACATCACAGAAAAGTTAGATGATGCAGAACGATACCAAACTGTCTATGCAAAAGTAAAAGGAAGTGCTGCTGCTCCTACTGCTGGACTCCATTTCACTGATGAAATCTTTCAACAACTCCAAGATAAAGGTGTCATCATTACAGACGTTACATTGCATGTAGGTCTTGGAACATTTAGACCGATGGATACTGAAACTATTGAAGATCATATCATGCATTCAGAATTGTATTGGATGTCACAAGAAACGGCTGATATTTGTAACCTTGCAAAAAAAGAAGGACGTCGTATTATCTCCGTTGGAACAACGAGCACAAGAACACTTGAGTCGATATTCAAAACATATGACGAATTTAAAGAATGTCACGGGGAAACTGATATTTTCATCTTCCCTGGCTATAAGTGGGAGGCAGTTGATTGCATCATAACCAATTTCCATTTACCTAAGTCTACATTAATTATGATGATTTCATCATTTGCATCTAAAGAATACATTTTTAAAGCATATGAGGAAGCAATTAAACAAGAATATCGTTTCTTTTCATTTGGTGATTGCATGTTAATTACCAATGAGTAATTTCCCAGGAATTCAAAAGAGTTCCAACAAAATAAACTATTATCAACAAAGTTTAGATGAAATAAATGAAATCAAGAAAAAAGGAATTCGACCAACGCTTTTATTGCATGCTTGTTGTGCACCTTGCGCTACATTTCCTTTGGAATTTTTAAATGAGATATTTGATTGTACAATCCTTTACAACAATTCAAACATCTATCCAAGCGATGAATATCTTCGTCGACTCAACGAGTTAAAGCAATACTTATCCTATATCAATAAACAAAATACACATCAAATACATTTAATTGAAGTCCCTTATGATAATGAGTCATATACAAAAAAGTTGGAACCTCTAAAGGATTATCCTGAAGGTAGCCAACGTTGTTTTACTTGTTACACATTAAGAATGCATGAAGCATATCAATATGCCCAAGATCATCACTTTGATTACTTTACCACGGTCATGACAATATCAAGACAAAAAGACAGTCAAAAATTAAATGAGATTGGTACAGCATTACAAAAACAGTTCCCAAATGTTAAATACTTCCATTCCGACTTCAAGAAGAAACAAGGAATTGATCGAGGAAGAGAATTATCGAATCAATATAACCTGTATCGTCAACAATATTGTGGATGTATTTATTCCTATGAAGAATATTTAAAAAGAAAAGTATAATTTATCAATAATAAAGGCTATAATTAAGAAGCAAAAGTGAGGTGGTAAGAATTGGAAGGCGAAAATTGTAAACAGATGTATTTAACCGAAAGTTCTTGCCAAATAGGTAAAGTTCTTTCTTGAAAAGAGGAGGAATTTAATGAATCTAGAAATCACAAAAGACGAATTAAAGAATTTTTTACTGAACGCAAATGATCATGATTTCCAAGAAATGATAGAATTCATCCACCCGGTGGATCTTTTAAACATTATCCACGAGTATGATGATGAAGCGATTAAAATCTTGAATCGTTTATCTGATGAAGATATCGCTCATCTTTTAGATGAAGAAGATGACGAAGACATTTACGAATTATTAACGCAGTTCTCTGCGAATCGACAAAAAGAAATCTTAGAAGAAATGTCTTCCGATGAAATTGCGGATTTCGTTCAAACATTGGATGAAGAAGAGAGTAAAGATGTCTTGAGTAAGATGTCAAAAGAAGACGTTGAAGAAGTTCAAGAATTGATGTCTTATCCACCTGATACTGCAGGGGGAATTATGGCAACTGAATTTATCAGTATCCATGACAACAAAACAGTACAAAAAACATTAGAATACCTTCAACAAGTAGGCCAAAATGCTGAAATGGCGTACTACTTGTATGTAACAGATGAACAAGAAGTCCTTAAGGGAGTCGTATCCTTACGTGACTTAGTATCATCACCCTTCAATACTTTAATATCCGAGATAACAAATCCAAACGTACATTCAGTTCATGTCGACGATGACCAAGAAGAAGTAGCTCGTATGTTAGATAAATATGACTATGTTATGATTCCCGTAATTGATCACAATGATTCCATTAAGGGAGTTATCACAATTGATGATATCATCGATATCATCAAAGAAGAAGCAACCGAAGATATTCACCGTATGGCTGGATTAGACGCCGAGGAAAAAGTAGATGGTACTTTGATTGAATCCATTCGTTCTCGTTTACCTTGGTTATCAATCAACTTAATCACTGCATTATTAGCTGCAAGCGTTGTAGCGATGTTCTCATCGACAATTGAAGCTGTCGTTGCATTAGCCGCAATCAATCCAATCATTGCCGGTATGGGTGGTAACGCTGGAACACAATCTCTTACAATTGTTGTTCGAGGTATTGCACTAGGAGAATTAACAGGTGAAAATGCAAAACGAGTATTCTTAAAAGAACTTGGTGTTGGCTTAACAATTGGTTTAACATTAGGTACCGTTGTCGCAATTGGCTGTTACATCTTCTTTGGTAATCCATACCTTGGATTTGTTGCAGGTGCTGCCATGGTTTGTAACTTAATCATCGCAACAGTTGCAGGCTACGCCGTTCCATTATTCTTAAAAAAATGTAATGTCGACCCTGCCTTGGCATCCAGTGTATTTGTAACTACTGCAACTGATGTATTGGGATTCTTTGTCTTTCTAGGACTTGCAACACTCCTATTACCCTACTTAATCTAATCCCAACTAAATCTGAGAAATCAGATTTTTTTATTGAAAAAAGGTACTCGTAATGAGTACCTATGCTAGTTTTAATGCTGCAGATAATCTTGGTATTATCTGTTTCTTGCGCGATACAATGTCTTTCGCAAATAAGACTTCATTCTCTTTTTTACCATCAAAGATTTCTTCAATTACCCAAGCTAATTTACCCATATAGATAAAATTCGAACCTTTACCTTCAACATTTGTAAACGTCATAACCAATAAGTCATATTTGTTGATTGCGTTTATTTTATCCATATAGGATACAAACTCACGTCGAATAATTTCTAATTCCTTGATATCCAAAATATTGATTTGCCCGATCGCAATTCTAAATCCTTCCATTGCATATTCTTTGAAGTCATTGTATAAGATTTCACTAAATGATAGTCCTCTTAATGTTGCGACTGCTTCAAACATTTCAACGGAAAGTTGTTCAAGATCAAGTTCTGCAATTAGCGCTAATTCACTTGCGATTTCCTTATCCACAACTGTTGTCGTTGGACTATTGAAATTCATTGTGTCAGAAATAATTGCACAACACAATAAACTTGCGATTGTTTTGGATGGCTTAATACCATTCTCTTTATACATCAGTGCAATAATACTGGATGTACTTCCTAAATTTTGATTTCTAAAATTGATTGGATTATTTGTTTCAATATCACCTATTCGATGGTGATCAATAATTTCCAATACATCAGCTACTTCCAATGATTCAACACTTTGTGATGCTTCGTTGTGATCAAGCAAGATAAATTTCTTACGATTGTATGAGAATAAATGGAAACGTGATACCGCACCAATTACAGATCCTTTACGATCTACTACCGGATAAGAACGATAACGTGTTTTACTCATCCTTTTAGACACATCATCAACATAATCAGTAATTTTAAATGTCACTGTTTCTTTTGTCATAATCATTGAAACTGGTGGTGTTTGATAAATTGTACGTGCTACTTTCATCGCATCAAATTCCGTTGTGATAACCGCAACATTATTATCCATTGCTTTCTTTAGGATATTTTCAGATACCCCTTTATCTTCGGTAATAATAAGACACGCAACATTTTTATCGATAGCCTTTTCTTGTAATTCTTCGTTATCACTCATGATAATAATACTATCTTCAAACTCTTCATCTAAGAAATTATTGTTTCTTGATATCATGATTTTGACTTCACCATCACAATGATAACGTTCTGGACTCACTAATAATTTACCTTCAATTGTTTCTGTAATATTTGATAAAGGGACTATTTTCATGAGTTCTTTTACTTCATCAATATCTTTCATTTGAACATCAGAAATATTGGACATTGAAACAACACCAAGTAGTGTATTCTCTGAATCAACTACAAATAAGCTTTTATTCTTACCTAATGTAATCTTTTCCCACGCTCTTTTGATTGTTAAGTCTGGGCTGATCAATGAAGCTGTATCAATATCAATATCTTCCAATCGACATTTTGCATTTTCAATGAGTAATGGTGCTTGTACATCGAATTTCTTTAATACATAAGATGTTTCGGTGTTCAGTTCACCTAGTCGGCATGCTATTGCAGGAACTCCTATTTGTTCTTTTAAGTTCGCATAAGCGATGGCAGAACAGATAGAATCAGTGTCAGGATTACGATGCCCTGTCACATAAATTGTATCTCGCATAAATTTCCTCCCGTATGTAACTTAAGTTTAGCATAGCCACACAGTGAATGTAACCTCTTTCATTACTGTTTCGTTGTAAAATTCTATATATTTCTTTCCACATTAATAGAAAAGCTGATTCAATAAATGAATCAGCCAATTTCTTATTTTTCTACCAATCTCTTTTCAAATCCTCCTGATACACGATAGCTTTCAGAAAAGATGATAAATGCTTTTGGATCTAAATCACGTATTAATTTCTCTAATCGATGAATTTCGTATTTACTTACTACAACTACAAATACTTCAGTTTCTTCGTTTGTATAAGCTCCAAATCCTTTCCAGAAAGTAACTCCTCGACCTAATTCTGAATTGATTTGATGTTTAATTTCTCGATTCTTAGAAAATACCATTGCATTGATTTCAATGTTTTGATAGTGAATCTTATCGATAACCATCGAGAATAAAAATTGAAATATAATTGAATAAATTGCAGTTGGTAATGAAAATAAAAGAGCACACATAAGATATATTAATACATTGATAAACAATTGGATTTTTCCTACACTAAAACCTTTCCAACGAAGTGCTGCATAAACACCGACAATGTCCATACCACCACCGCTTCCACCATTAAGTAGTGTTATACCTATTCCAAGTCCTCCTAGAATAGCCCCAATAACGCAAGACGATAATGTATCTTCTAAGATTGGGACAGTAGAAACTGGAATAATTGATAATGTAAGTGTTATAACTAACATACCAACCAATGATGCAAAGAAAAATTTCTTACTTAATAAACGATAAGTAAAGAAGAAAATAGGTATATTAATCAAAAAGTTAACCATCCCTGTTAAGTTATTTGATAAATTCAGCGATGTTGTTCGATTGATTAATTCAATAACAAGTTGAGCTACCCCAACAAATCCCCCATTGTATAATCCGTGTGGAATAATGAACAAGTTTGTCGCAAGCGAAAACATAGAACACCCCACAATGACCATAAAATATTTTTTTATGTTCGTTGAATTCATATTCGTCTTTATAGAATCTCTACTTTTTCCATAACATCGCCATTACTCATATTTCTAACAGCGCCTAAGTTATCAGTTACAAGCCCAAATACAGTATGTACACCATCTAAATGTGGTTGAGACTCATGAACGATAAAGAATTGGCAACAACCTGTATCTTTTCCACGGTGTGCCATTGATAAAGCTCCTGGGATATGCGTATGTGGATTATTTTTAGTTTCGCATGGAATTGTATAACCCAAATCTCCTGCACCTGTACCATAAGGACATCCACCTTGAGATACAAATCCTGGAATTACACGATGAAATGTTTTTCCGTTATAATATCCTTCTTTAATTAATTTTACAAAGTTTTCAACTGTGATTGGTGCTTCATCTGGGTACAATTCAAATGGTAGTTCTACCCCATTTTGCATTGTGATTTTTCCTAATATTTTTGTCATAAACTTCACCTCGTACACAATTATACTTTTTTTAGTCATTGATTGCCATAGTATTTAGACATCATTTTGTAAATCATTTTCAATTTCATCCTGATTGATTAATAAAACAAGAATGACATAGATGAAAGGTAGGAATAAATTAGCATAATCATAGATTGGAATTATACCGTTATATCCTTTGTATGTATTCATAAAACGAACCATCATCGCAAGTGTACCTAATGTAATCAATGATTGATAAGATTTCTTCATTACCCCACACAATCCTGTAAATAAAGTAAGTATCGCTGGAATTAGGTAACTAATTATTAGAATTGCGATTTCAAGTTTTGATGTTGCATGAAAAAACTCACCTATCGTAAGAAACAAGCTTAGAATTCCAGATATCAACAAGATATAGCTACATATCTTAAATAGTGTTTTCATTATTTACTCACCACTTTCACGTTTTGGAAAATATCATTCATCACTGAATTGGGAAAATAGTAATCCAACAATTCCTCAACTAAATTTGTTGCGGGAACTCCATCATCTCTTTCTGTTTGTCGATATACAGCTGCAAAACTAATCACACTATCAAAAAGGATAAACACAAATAAAAATGTAGTAACCTTTTTACCAAAATGATAAGGTATTCTTTCTATCCAAGTAGATAAATATGGATATACCCACTTTAAAAGAACATAACCACCTAATCCCCAAAACAACATAAAGGGAATGGTTGTTCGTCCTTGTATATTTAAAAATAAATCAGAATAATCCCACGCTAATGTATGAAAGAATAGTTGTTCAAAATAACTAATTGAATACTCTGTCACACCACCAATTAAGCAACAGTATAAATACGTTAAATAGCCATTCCGTTTATCATTGTTCTTACCAAGTAAAATATAGAACAACGAAAATCCAATTCCATAGACAGGATTAAAAGGACCATAAATTAATCCAACATGAGGTTGAAGTATGCCATGACGAACATATGCTAATATCGTTTCATAGACAACCCCTACAACACAACCTACCATGAAATAGGCAAATATCTTTTCAAAACTATACCCTTGTCCAAATCTTTTTCTTTGTTTACTCATTCTATCATCCTTCATATTGATTATAACATAGCTATCTTTATTACATTCCAATCATCATTTTATAAGTTCCATGATACAATATTGCCTAGAGGTGTGCTATGAATTTAATCTGTCCTGTATGTAAAACTAAATTAACACAAATTGATCGATCATTTAGTTGTGTGAATCATCATCATTTTGATATTGCGAAAAGTGGTTATCTCAATTTATTTCTTACAAACAACAACAAAATCCATGGAGATAACAAAGAAATGATTCAAGCTCGTACTTCCTTCTTAAATATGGATTATTACTTACCATTAAAAGAAAGAATCGTGAATGAAATAAAAAAAATTAAACCTCAATCCCTTGTTGATTTGGCTTGTGGTGAAGGTTATTACACAAAAGATTTACCCGCAATTAATAAAGTAGGAATCGATTTATCCAAAGATGCAATACAGTATGCGAGTAAGCATGATTCATCAACTCAATATATTGTAAGTTCAATTTTTGATTGTCCAATCTTAGAACACAGTATCGATTGTATGACAACTATTTTCGCTCCAATCGCCATTGAAGAAATACAACGTTGCTTAAAGAAAGAGGGGCATTTCTTTTGTGTGTTTCCTGCTGAAGATCACTTATACCAACTAAAAGAAAAATTATATGATACCCCCTATAAAAATGAAAAACCCCAACGATTGGAACACTTATCTCTCGTTGAAGAAATACGTATAACATCGACAATTCATCTAAAAGATACAAAAAATATTCAATCGCTATTCATGATGACCCCTTATTACTTCAAAACATCACAAACAGACAAAGAAAAAATCAATAATCTTCATCAATTAGATGTGACCATTGATTTCTATCTAATGCATTATCAATCTCTATAATTCGCAGGAAGTGTTCTCTAACATTTCCTTTTTATATTCCTCTTCAGTAATGACTTTGTACCCATGACTTAGTAATAATTCTGCTGTTACACCATGTCCTTGAATAACAGTGTGATTAAAATTACCATCATAAATTTCATGTACCCCACACGTCGGACTCTTTGATTTCAATATTACTTCTGTAGCTTGAACTTGTTCGCAAATATCTAACACTTTGATTGCCCCTAAATGATACGCTTCAGTGACATCAAGTCCTGTACTTGTTATTACCTTATCACCAATCCTTTCAGCAGGATCTCTTGGTATTGATAACCCACCTAAGACTTCGGGACAAATAGTTATTGCTTCATGATTATCCACAAGTTCTTTTATTTCCTTAACTAAACAATGACCCCCATTATATTTACAATTAACCCCTGCTAAACAGGCACTTACAACTTTCATTTTTATCACCTGTTTGTATTATAACATATTTCATTTACTCTTTTTCTTGGTTATTGTCCCTATCAATTTCAGTTTGCTCTGATTGATCTTCTATATCATTTTCATCTGATCCTAATGCAATTTCTTTGATGAATCTTCTTGTTGATGTTTGTATTTTACGTGGAATTTCTCGATAATATTGGATTAATTCAACCTCATTACCTGATAGAGATAAATCATAATTATCTTCACTTTCATATCGAAACCCCAACAAATGATTCACATCCGTACCATAGGCTTCTGCCATTTTCTTTAAAACACTAAACTCCGGTTGTGAGTTATCGTTTTCATACCTTGAAATTGCCTTACCACTTACCCCTACTATATTGCCTAACTCTTCTTGAGTGTATCCTTTTCTTTTACGAAAATACTTAATTTTTGCACCAAATGAAATCATAAAAAACCTCCTATAATTGAATATGATAAAGCATTTTCTCAAAAATCATATATTATTCTCTACATAATCGAAAAGTATTTTTACCCTTTATTTATGCCCTATTTATGACCTTTCCTATGTACCAAAGTACAGTATTTTTAATGATCAATTGGTTTCTGATGTCACCCTCTTGAATTATCTTCAAAATGGTGTTATATTTATTTAGCAATCATTATTAAAGAGTGCTAAAGGAGGAAATAAGATGGCAAAAAAACAATTTAAAGCTGAATCGAAGCGACTACTTGATTTAATGATCCATTCAATTTACACAAACCGTGAAATCTTTTTGAGAGAACTCATTTCCAATGCATCCGATGCATTAGATAAGCGTTATTATTTATCTCTTACAGATGATACACAACGAGTTGATAAAGACAAATTAAAAATCCACATTGAGATTGATAAAGAAAACCGTACCCTTATATTAACAGATACAGGTATTGGTATGACGGATAAGGAACTAGAGAATAATCTTGGAACAATCGCCAAGAGTGGTTCTTTGGACTTCAAAAATGAACTTGATAAAGCTGAAAAGAACATTGATATTATTGGTCAATTTGGTGTAGGATTCTATTCTGCATTTATGGTTGCTAAAAAAATTATTGTTGAAACTAAATCTGCTCAAACAGGTGAATCATTTGCATGGGTAAGTGCAGGTGAAGATGGGTATACAATTAGTCCAATTACAAAAGATGAAATTGGTACAAAAATCATTCTTGAACTAAAAGATGATGCAGATGAAGAAAACTTCAGTGAATATCTTGATTCCTATACAATTCAAGAGTTAGTGACTAAATATTCGGATTATGTTCGTTACCCAATCACAATGATGATTGAAACGTCACAACCAAAGAAAGACAATCCTGAAGAAACTGAAACAATCATTGAAGAAAAAACATTGAATTCGATGATACCTTTATGGAAAAAGAATAAAAAGAAAGTTAAACCAGAAGAATACAATGATTTCTATAAGAGTAAATTTATGGATTGGGAAGATCCACAAAAAGTAATTCACTACAATGTAGAAGGTAATATCTCTTATAATGCATTATTGTTTATACCTTCAAAAGCACCATATAACTTCTATAACGCTGATTATGAACCAGGATTACAACTTTATTGTAAGGGTGTATTCATTATGGACAAAGCTAAAGACTTGCTTCCTGATTACTTTAGATTTGTAAAAGGATTAGTAGATAGCGATGATTTAAATTTAAATATATCTCGTGAAATTCTTCAACAAGACCGTCAAATGAAATCACTTGCATCTAGTATTGAGAAGAAAATCAAATCAAATTTAGATGAAATGCTAAAGAAAGAACGCGAAGAATATGAAAAATTCTATGCTAACTTTGGCTTAACACTTAAATATGGTATCTACCAAGATTATGGTATGCACAAAGACCAACTTCAAGATTTGATACTCTTCAAATCAAGTAAAGAAGATAAATACGTAACGCTACAAGAATATGTTGATCGCATGCAAGAAGGACAAGAATTCATTTATTATGCTTGCGGTGATTCAATCGACTCAATTAAGAAATTACCTCAAATGGAAAGACTTCAAGAAAAAGAATATGAAGTATTATTCTTCCTTGATGATGTTGATGAATTCGCTATCAATATTCTTCAAACATTCAACGACAAGAAATTCAAATCAGTTAATCAAGGTGACTTAGGTCTTGATAGTGAAGAAGAAAAGAAGGAAAAAGAAGAGAAAGCAAAAGAAAATGAATCTTTACTTAACTCTATGAAAGATGCCCTTTCTTCTAAAGTAAAAGAAGTTCGCATTTCATCTCGTTTGAAATCACATCCAGTATGCTTAGTTTCTGAAGATGGTATTTCCTTAGAAATGGAAAAAGTACTTGCTCAAGCTCCTATGAACCAAGGTATCAAAGCAAGTAAGATTTTGGAAATCAATCCAAATCACGATATCTTTAAAACACTTCAAAAATTGTATGATAAAAATCCAGATGCAGTAAAAAATTATGCAGATGTACTGTACAACCAAGCATTATTAATTGAAGGGTTACCAATTGAAGATCCAATCGAATACGCAAATAAAGTTTGTGAATTCATGATTGAAGCAAATAAATAGTTTGGCATATGCCAAACTATTTTTAATAATATCCGCGATCAAATGTAATCACTGTATATACATTTGACATTAAATTAGAAATTGCAGCGTCAATTTCTTTTTTTAGTTCTTCCTCTTTAATTAATGACTCATAAGGTATCAATACATCAAAGATAAGATTAGTATGAGTCGGTCCACTTACTATTCTAAAGTCATGCATCGATAAACTTGAATCAATGCGATCCAATATCCCTGTAACAATGTTTTTATACTCATTTACAACTTGATTATCTTGTTCAATTGGATCCATGTGAATTGTCATCATAATATGCAAGTCACGTTCAATCTTTCGTTCAATTTCATCCACAATGTCATGAATCACAAGAATATTTTGATTTGCGTTTATTTCAACATGAACACTACCTATCATTTTGCCTGGACCATAATTGTGAATAATTAAATCATGAATTCCAAGGATTTCCTTTTGATTCATGATAGTACTTCGAATCTTATCAACTATTTCCTTATCTGCAGGTTGTCCAATTAAATCATCAATTGTGGATTTAATAATTCCAAACCCAGATATCAAGACAAAGATAGAAACAAGTATACCCATAACACCATCTAAAGGTAAATCAGTAAACAAAGAACCAACTAGTGCAACAAGAGTCGCGCTTGTTGCGATAACATCATTTTGACTATCTTTACTAGTCGCAATCATCGCACTATTATTAATTCGATTTCCTAAAGTACGATTGAAGAAACTCATCCAAAATTTAATCAAGATTGATAATACCAATGAAACCAACACAATCCAACTAAAATGTACAGTTTCTGGATGAATCACTTTATCAAAAGATGATTTAAATAATTCAAATCCAACAAGAAGAATAATAACTGCAATAATAAAACTAACTATATATTCGATTCGACCATGTCCAAATGGATGATCTTTATCTGCAGGCTTAGCCGCTAACTTATAACCAAACAAAGTAACAATGCAACTAGCTGAGTCAGATAAGTTATTGAAGGCATCCGACATAATCGCTATTGAATTAGAAACAACCCCTAAAAGAAACTTCAACGCAAAGAGTAAAACGTTACATACAATACCCACTATACTACTTAGCGTCCCATAATTCGAACGTACTGTTTCATCCGTAACGTTCTCATAATTTTTTACAAATCGCTGAATAAGAAAGTTTATCATAACCCCACCTCGGTCATATCATTATAATCCATCTTACCACGAAGTCAAAACCTTTCTAAGCATTTATTTTATGTTGTATTGAGTAAGTCATGCTTAACTTTATCTTTATAAAATGAAACCCAATTGTAAAGATAAGGGGCATGAACATATAGACTAAGAATAAGGTTACACTAACTTGAATCAATTGATTTCCTTGAAATAAAATCATTGGAATTATGAAACAAATCATGAATACCATAAATGTATAAGTAAGAAATTTTTCAAACATGTGTTTGAGATATTTCTTCGATCTATCATAAACGATAATCCAGCATCCATTAAAGGCAATTGTACTGATTGCTAAAATGGGGTTTAACCAAGTGCTAGATTCTTGGTTAATTAGTAACAATACAATTACCTCTACTATGTAGATGCTTATACACTGCGTCATGATATACACAGTTTCGTTTCTTGATGGATGTGCAATCAAGTAAGCCAATAATAATGCAACCAGTGTCATAACTAAGGATGGCAATAGGTAGTTATTCCATGCATAATCATAAGCTAATAGTAAACATGCAACTGCGAAATAGAATGAGTTCTTAATTTTCATATTCTTTCCTCCATCAAGTGACTATAATTTAACATGTATAAAAAATATCACTGTCCCATTTTTCGTACACGTGATAAAATGGTATTGGTGATAAGGATGAACAACTCAAAACTAAGATTACTCTATCTTCTCGATTTATTTAGAAAACATACAAATGAATATCATCCTCTTAAGATGCCTGAGATTATTGATTATTTAGAAAGTCACGATCTATACGCAGAACGTAAATCAATCTATTCTGATATTAATGCCTTAAAAGCATGGGGACTCGATATTTTATACTCTACCAAGGAACCTCTTGGTTATTTTTTAGTATCCTCTGATTTTGATACTATTGAAGTTAAAATCCTGATTGACGCTATTTCATCATCTGAATTTTTAACTAAGAAGAAAACAGACTCATTAAATGAACGATTGCTTTCACTCTTAAATGAATATGATCAAACTGAAATCAAGAAACAAATCTTACTCAATCCAAAAAAATTCAAGAATGAACAAGTTTATTACACATTGGAAACATTACAGAACGCAATTATAAATAATGAATCAATTGAATTTAAATACTTTGATATGATTGAAAATCAAGAAAAGAAATATCGCAAAAACGCAGATTTCTATACTTTGGTTCCCTATGCCCTACTTTATGAGAATCAACGATATTATTGCATTGGTTATTCTTTAAAATACAATTCATTTTCACATTATCGTGTCGACAAAATGGATAACATTCAATGCATTGGAAAAATAGAGAAAATTCGTTTTAGTTTATCAAAATACCAAAGCACTAATTTTAATATGTCCATTGGACAAGTTGAAACGATTACCCTTGATGTTGATGAATCATTAATTAGTACTGTCTTTGATTCTTTTGGACGAGATGTCATAATTCAAAGTCTAAAACATGGTACTTATACCATCACAATTCAAACAACATGTTCATTGCCTTTTATTAGTTGGTTACTCCAGTTCAAGACAAAAATAAAAGTAATCTCACCACAATCATTGATTGATGAAATTACTCATTTATTAAAAGAGATGCTTACCCATTACACTAATTAATAGTTTTTTGTGTGCGGTTACCATTGCATAGTCTTTGAGTTGATCAATGTCAACCCATAAACAATGTTCTAATTCCATAGGTTGTTCACATTCATAATAGAAACAATTCATATGCCAAATACGATGAGAGAACACATGTTTTCTCTTTTTTAATTGTGTTGCATTTATCGATAAAGGTAACGCATATTGAGGCAATCGATATAAGTCTTTCATTAGACCATCTTGATCATCTTGACTTAAACACACTTTGTTTTGGTATACAAGAACATATGTATATACTTCTAATTCAACTGGAGGTTTAGCTTTCTTTTTTACTGGATATTCCGTTTCATTACCTTGTTTATGTGCTTTACATTCATCTTGTAGAGGGCATAAGAAACACATTGGATTCTTGGGTGTACAAACCGTTGCACCTATCTCCATTAAACCTTGTGTAAATTTAGAAGGATTAGAATCTTTCATCCATCTCGCACATATTTCCGTTACTTTCTTTCTAGTTTGAAGTTTAGTTATATCATCATCCATTGCTTCAACACGAGTGATTACACGAAATACATTACCATCAACTGCAGGTTGTTCTTTGTTAAAACAAATGCTCGAAATAGCACCCGCCGTGTATTCGCCAATCCCATCAATTTCCAAAATATCTTGAATATCTTCTGGAAACTTACCTTGAAACTTATTCATGATTGTAATTGCACCTTGATGTAATTTACGTGCACGGTTGTAATATCCCAATCCTTGCCACATATGTAATACTTCTTGAATATCTGCATTTGCTAAAGATTCAATGGTTGGCCACTTATGAGTCCATCGAATGTAGTAAGGTATCATTGAATCAATACGTGTTTGTTGAGCCATTATCTCACTTACCCAGATTTGATATGGATCTTGCGTTTGTCTAAAGACTAGATCCCGTTTATTCGCATCATACCATGATTCTATTTTTTCATTTACTTTCATTACTAAATCTCCCGTACTATAATACTTGTGTGAGGTGTCTTATGGATCAAATTAAAGAGTTACAAAACTTAATCGAATCAAGTCATAAAATTGTATTTTTTACTGGTGCTGGCATTTCTACTGAAAGCAATATACCCGACTTTAGAAGTACTACTGGTCTATATAATCAAGAATACGCTTATCCACCTGAAACTATTTTAAGTCATCACTTCTTTATAAGCAACACTAGTGAATTCTATCGTTTTTACCGCAACAAAATGATTTATACTGATGCATTACCTAACATCGCCCATCAATGCATTGCGCGGCTTGAAGATATGGGTAAATGCTTAGGCGTAATTACACAAAACATTGATAATCTTCATCAAGAAGCAGGTTCTAAACACGTTATAGAACTCCCTGGAACAGTTTACCATAATCATTGCACAACTTGTAACAAAGAGTATTCCTTAGAAGATATCTTAAACAAAGAATTAGTTCCATTATGTGATTGTGGTGGCATCATTAAACCTGATGTTATCCTTTATGAAGAAGCGTTAAATGAAAAAGATATTGATGAAGCACTATCCATGATTATGAATGCAGATTTACTTATTGTGTGCGGAACATCTTTATCCGTTTACCCAGCAGCTGGATTCCTACGATATTTTAAGGGAGAACATTTAGTATTGCTTAACAAAACCGCAACACCTTACGATAATCAAGCAGATTTAATCATCCAGGATACTCTAGGGCATATTTTCAGTCAAATTCATATATAATTTTAATATTCCAAATCTATCTCCATCCTATTTTATATCTAATCGTAATAAAGGATCTATATCAAATGACATAGACCCTTTTTCTAATTTATTGCTTGAGCTAAACTTTCTTTTTTAGCTAGTTTCTTTTGGTTTTGTTTGTAGATAAATCCAGTAATTGCAGGTGTTAAGAAAGAAGTAATAATAACTGATGCTGCAATTTGAGAAGTCGCTATTGGTGCTATCGCAAGATAGGCTGCATCCACTTCAGCTAATGCTGCAGGATTTGCAATAGCACTTGCAGCAGTACTTGAAATCGCTGCCCCTGCAACACCACTACCACCAGTAGCCTTATCCATTACAATCGTAATAATACCAACCACTACTGAAGTTATTACTCCTAATAGAATTCCTGAAAGTCCTCCTTGGAATAATTGAACAATACTCATGTTAGCACCTAATGCAAATCCAACAACAATGATTGAACCTGTAACACAACTTGCAAGATTCTTCTTAAGGAAAGGGAAACAACTACCAAGTACTAGACCTAGAATAAGAGGAAGAATTGATCCAATAATTGGGCCTATAGAAATACTCGCTAAACCTGCACTACTAAGCACAATCATCGTTACTGTAGGTCCTACACTGAGTGATGTAATAGCAACAGCACCCTTATCACTATCATCACCAAATTGTGCAGTAATACCTGAATACAAAGCGTTATTAGCTACTGAAATACCACCAATAACTGCTAGAGATGATAAACCTAATAAATTATCATTGAATATAAATGCAATAGCCAATCCAATTGCTATGGCAATCGCAATTTTTGTAATAATAATTACAGCACCTTTTTTAATTGCTTTTGGGGTACTTTTAATATCTAAACTAGCCCCTAAGAAGAATAAGAATACCCCTACTAGTGCACCAGTACCACTTTTAACACTTGTAAAAAATCCACCAATATTCAAAACTTGAGGAACAAAGGAATTTAACAATACACCAATAATCATTGGATATACGATTGTATCTCCTGGAATTCTTGGAATTTTAAAATTTTTCATATGTTCTCCTAGTCTAATACGATTCCGCCATCACAATCGCCAATTTCGCCATTTACGAAGCTTGCCAAATCTGATGCAAAGAATAAAATCATTTGTGCTATTTCAACTGGTTCAGCTGCACGTCCTAATGGAATCATACTAATTACTTTTGCGTTTTTTTCTGCATCCGCTTGTAAACTTGATGTCATACTCGTATGAGTGAATGATGGGCAAACAGCATTACAACTAATACCATATTTTCCACCTTCTTTAGCTATAGCTTTAGTTAAGCCATTAACTCCTGCTTTACTACTTGCATATGCTGCAGTACCTAGTAATCCTCCACCTATTTTTCCAGCAACAGATGAGATATTTACAATTCTACCTTTTCCTTTATCTTTGAAGTAAGGGAAGACTTCACTACATGTAGCAAAAGTTCCTGTTAAATTAATACGAATTGTTCTTTCCCATTCTTCATCAGAAATATTTTCAAATGAATTCTTACTAATAACACCACCACAGTTGATTAATATATCAACATGATCTAAATCCTTAAGAATCTTACCAATAACTTCTCTGATATTTTTACTATCTCCTAAATCAATCTTATAAAAATATGCTGAATCACCAAATTCATTTTTAGTTGCATTACCAATTTCCTCATTGATATCACAAATTACAACTCTTCCCCCACCATTAATAATTCCTTTAGCAGTTTCTTTACCAATACCTTGCGCAGCTCCTGTAATAATGGCTACTTTGTTACTAAAATCAAACATATCTTGTCCTCCTTAATTTGCACAATCATTTGATATTTAAATCACAAATTGATTATATGTTAGTTGTTAATTAATTAACATGTTTATCTAGCATAAGAATTGGTGTATAATTTGTGCTAACAGCACAAGGAGATAAATCAATGAAATTAAGTAAAAAGGATCAATTAATTGAAGCTGCAATTAAAGGTGAAGATTTTGGCGAGTTAGTAAACATTGCATCAAAACTTCTTAATAACCCTCTTGTTATCATAAGTAATTCATATAATATTATTGCTTATTCAAAGACATTTTCAGTGGATGATAGCGCATGGACAAATGCTACAAAAAGAGGGTATATCACATTAGAATTTGGCGCTACACTAAACAATTGGAATCAACATGTTGACCACACAAAAAATATCGATTGTATTACTGTAACAGAAATCAGCAAATACACTCGACGTTTTTTAAAAATGATATACAAAGGAAAGATCATGGGTTACTTAAATATAACAGATGTGAATAACTGTTTAGATAAAGTAGAGAATTCATTATATCTATTGGTAGCAAGTTTACTAGCTAAAGAAATCGCATTTAATCATCGTGATTATTCCAATCATACCGCAACATTTGAAGAGATATTATTTGAGTTATCAAATGATGCTTTTATCAATAAGCTTCACTTCATTGATCGTGTATCTAGCTGTAATGTAAATATACAAACTCAATATCAAGTAGCCTGTGTCGATTTAAAACATTTTACATCCTATAATGCCAGAGAAGATAATTTCAAAAATGAAATCTTATCCTTTTTTCCAAAGTCATCAATTATAATTAATAATCAATTGTTGATAATTTTAATCGATCTAGCCAAAAGAAAAGATACTTTATACAGTAAAAAGTTAGAGAATTATTTAACTAAAAAAGAATTAATCATGGGTGTAAGTGATACATTTCATGACTTATATGAATTTAAACATTATATAAAAGAAGCAAAATCATCTATTTATTTTCGTAAATTCCTACTAAAAAAGGAACGTATTATTAATTATGATCAAATAAAACAATTTGATTTATTAAATAAGTTTAGTGTCAGTGAGTTACCCTACTATTGCAACCAAAAACTCTATAACTTATATATCCAAGAAAAAGGAGAAGGCACAGAATACATTAAAACACTTAGAACTTATTTAGAGTTTAACCATAGCGTCAAAGAAACTGCAGAAGTTTTATTTATTCATAGAAATACAGTTAACTACCGTATACAAAGAATCAAGGAATTACTTGAAATTGAAATTGGTGATAATCACCAAATCAATGAATTGTTATTTTCTTGTGCGTTATTGCAAATCATTGAAGACAAGTATAATATCGATTAAAATCACTACAATTGAAAATTTTTGTAACAAGTAATAAGATGAAAATAGAAAGTTAGATTGGGTATCATTATGAAAGATACATTGTTTATTCTATCTACATTTATTGCATTTATTCTAGTATTTTATTACTTAGCCCATCGCTACCCTACCGCAAGAAAGTTATTCGCATATTTTTCAGTAGCTATACTAGTAATATACATTTTTTGGCGTGGTTTTTTCACTTTACCTTTTAATTCCCCATTGTCAACCTTTATTGGTGTCATCTTCTTTATAGCGGAAGTTGTGGGATTAATCGTATTCTCTCTTTTCATTTTGTTAATTCATGATTATTCTCCTATTTGTACAACTAATATAAACGTGGATACAAGTTTTACACCTAGTGTAGATTTCTTAATCTGTACATATAACGAAGATATCCGTCTTGTAATGGCTACGGCTAATATCGCAAAAGTTTTACCTTACCCAAATAAAAAAATATTTATATGTGATGATGGACATCGTCCAGAGTTTGAATCATTATGTCGTAAATTTGGATTTTACTATATATCAAGACCTACAAATGAACATGGTAAAGCTGGAAATATTAACTATGCATTAAGCAAAACAAACAGTGAATTCTTTGTTGTTTTAGATGCCGATTTTATGGTTAAAGAAAATTTCATATTCCGTGCGATTACAAAGTTTAAGGATGAAAGCGTCGCACTCGTACAATATCCTCAAGCATTTTATAATAAAGATCCTTTCCAACTCATGAATAGTTCCCTGTACAATGAACAAGAATTATTCATGCGTTTCTTTGAACCTGCATTAGCTAGAAACAATGCCTTAATTCATATTGGAACAAATTCTATAATGAGAAGAAGCGCCATCGAAAAAATTGGTGGTATTCCTACTGATAGTATTACCGAGGATATGGCAACCGGTTTATTACTTCAAGAAAACGGATATAAAACTATTTATATTAACGAAGTATATGCATTGGGAATCACTCCCTATAATGTTCATGATTTAGCAGCACAGCGTCAAAGATGGGCAAGAGGAGCCATTCAAGTCTTTAGACATCATAGTCCTTTTAAAATGAAAGGCTTATCAATAAAACAAAAGTTATGTTATTACAACTCATTATTCTATTGGTTAACTTCATTTCAAAAACTAATCTACATGATTGTTCCATCATTATTTTTGATATTCGGTATATTCATTGTTAACTCAAATCTAAAGTCATTCTTGTTATTTTTCATACCACCATTGTTGTTAATTACACTCTCTTTTAGATTGTATATTCCTGATATAAGAACATTAAGTACTTCTCATATTTACGATAGTTTTGTAGCCCCTATTCACGCAAGCGCAATTATCAAGGAATTATTTATACATGAAAAAGTATTTAAAGTAACAAGAAAAGATGTTTCCTTTGATACTAAATTCGATTATAAAACAGTAATGCCACATATCATATTAACAATATGGTTAATAATTGCAGTTATTATTGGATTAATAAAGATATTCATTGGTTCAGCAAATTCTTTGGGATTAATACTATCAGTAGGTTGGTCTATATTTAATCTCTATGGGTTAATATTCGCTATTTCTGCAGCTAAAACTAGAGAAGTCATCAATGATGCTGATGCACTAAGTATTGTGATTGATGAATCAGTAGCTTATGATGATCAAGTTTTTAAGATTGACCGCTTTAACTATAATGGCTTTAGAATGATTGATCTTAATTCAAAAACATCGTCATTGTTTAAACTTAATGATATGTATATTTTTAAGATATTGAATTATGATATCGAAATATCTACAAAATGCTTATCAATAAATAATACAAATGCTGTCTTCACATTTGAAAACCTGAACCCAGAAGAAGCTGATAAATTATCTAAGTTTTACAGTATGAAATTATACACACACAAACCAGTTAACTTTTGTGAACAATATACAGAATAATGATGTCCTATCTATGATAACTTAATCTTCAAGATAATAATATTTTATTTCATTTCATAAATTATTAATAAATATAATTCATTTTTCAAGAGGTTATTCATACGATTGGAATACATATTAAAACCTGTGCATAGCACAGGTT
>NZ_JAVWNC010000021.1:0-36234 GCF_036637135.1 Anaerorhabdus sp.
TTGAAAAGTATGGTCTAACTTCTACTGAAATTATGAAACAAGTTAAAGAAAATATGTAATCAGTAAATTGGATATTAGATACTAGCTCAATGAGAAATCATTGGGCTTTTCAGCATGGGTGTAAGAAGTGTTTAATGCATGTACAAAATTTAAACTTGTAAATAAAATGAAAGCAAGTACGATAAGATTGTAGAAGAATTTAACTTTGAATTAACGTATAATAATAGAAGGTAGGGGATAATATGGATAATAAGGTACATGCATTAATCGGTCTACTAAGTAAGAGTTCATTTCTAACTCTTAAAGAGATTGAGACACAAACATCATCTACCCGTCGTCAAATTTACTATCGCTTAGATAAAATTAATCAAGAACTAGTGGATAGAAAACTTGAGGTGTCTAAAGGTTCCATCACAATTACAGAAGATATTAGGAATAAATTGATTACACTCATGAATGAAGACAATGAAAGTGAGTATTTTTTATCTTCCAAAGAACGTCAATTATATATGTACCTTTATATGTTTATAGGTATTCCATATATATCACTTAATCATTTCATTGATAGTTTAAAAGTATCAAAATCTACTGTCTTAAATGAACTAAAAGATTTAGAGAAGTCATGTCATGATTATGATATAGAAATTCAATATGATCGATCAATTGGCTATTTTTTACGTGGTAATGAAATTGATATACGTCGTTTTATGATGCTTGAAGTTATTAATACACTATCAATAGATAATAATGGAAAACTATTTGATTTATTTATTAATGATAATAATCTAGATATATTCCAATATTCAAAATTAGTTATACAAGAACTCTCTAATCAACATCGAATTGAATTTGTAGAAGATAGGATTGCGGAGTTCATATATATTTTAATATTCTTAAAAACTCGACTTGCGAATAATCCAGATATTGATATTTCAACAGATTTTGTGTCAATAATGAAAGACGATACAAATTTAGAAGTGATGAAGAATACGAAAGAATATAATTTTGTAGATGACTTAATTAAGAATTATAAGCAAGCAAATTATATATCGGAGCAAGAAAAAATTTATTTAACAGCGTGGATATTGGGATTATCAATTGGTAATC
The DNA here is from genome assembly GCF_036637135.1 of Anaerorhabdus sp. Lineage (GTDB taxonomy): Bacteria > Bacillota_I > Bacilli_A > Erysipelotrichales > Erysipelotrichaceae > Anaerorhabdus. Next base: position 1,108 of record NZ_JAVWNC010000021.1, read on the forward strand.
TAGAAGAAGATACAGATGATTGTTTAACGATTGCGAATATGGTAGATCGATTAATGTATCGATTTGAAATATTAAGTGGAGTGCAATACAAAAATACAGAAGATATTTTTAGAAAATTATATTGTCACTTGAGACCTACATATTATCGCTTGCTTTATCATTTGCCGATTGTTAATCCATTAAAGGATAAAGTAAAGGAAGAGCATGATAAATTATACAAGCTGGTATTAGAAACTGTTAAACCATTAGAAGCGTTATTTTGTCATGAAATACCGGACGATGAAGTAGCTTATTTAACAATGCACTTTGGTGCTATTTATGCTGATAGAGAAATTGTCAAAACAAATAGTCAAAAAACAGGATTAATTGTATGTAGTAATGGATTGGGAAGTTCTGCAATTCTTTACTCAGAACTATCCAATCTATTTCCAGAGATTCATTTTCTCAAACCACTAGAAAGCTCAAATCTAATGATTGTGGAAAGCGACTTTGATATTATTTTTTCAACTACATACTTAGATGAAAGTATGCTCCATGATAAACCAGTGGTATATGTTAGACCAGTTATGAATATGCAAGAAAGATATCAAGTAGTAAGAGAAGTATGTATGAAATTAAAAACCACATTTAGTAATATTCCAGATATTGAAAAAGTAATATCACTTGTAAAGAAACATGGAGTTATTAATAATGAATTAGGATTAGCGAATGATTTAATAGCTTATTTTTCAAATAATGAGCAAAAGATTGGATCAGATGAAGGGTTAATGTTGTCACAAATGGCTGATCCTAAATTGATGAATATTCAACTTGAAGCAGAAGACTGGGAAGATGCAATTCGTAAAAGTGGTCAATCCTTAATTGACTATGGCTATGCGACAGAAACATATATTGATGAGGTTGTAAATTCAACAAAGATTAATGGTCCTTATTATGTAGTCACAACTAATATTGCATTGCCACATGTTAAATCAATGTTTGGTGCATTAAAAATAGGATTAGCTATTTCAGTTTTAAAGGAACCCATTGTCTTTGGTAATAAAGATTTAGATCCGATCAAATATATTTTCTTTTTAACAGCATTAGATAATAAAACACATTTAACTGCATTGAGTATCTTAGTTGATTTATTTAATGATGAAGAATTCTTTAGGTGCTTAGATGGTGCCAAAACAAATTTGGAAGTTAGTGATTATATAATTAAATATGAAGCAAATAAACTATCTAGAAATTAGGTAGTTTATTTTTTGTACAAATTACAAACAAATGTTGAACTCAATAAAGATTGTTAAAAATGTTTGGTAAATATAAACTGTAGTTGTAAAGGTAAGGGGTGAGTTAAACAATGCTCAAGAACATGATCAGCCAAGAGTTAATAACACTCAATGTTGAAGCGACTGATTGGGAAGATGCTATACGTAAAGCAGCTACACCATTAGTAGAACAGGGAAAGATAAAAGAATCTTATGTCGACGGGATTATTCGTGCAGTGCATGAAATCGGACCTTATTTCGTTTTAACAAAACATGTAGCGTTAGCTCATTCAAGACCAGAAGATGGTGTAATCGCTGGTGCAATTGGAATTGCTACACTAGCTACTCCAATTGAATTTGGAAATGAAGATAATGACCCAGTCAAATATATCTTCACACTATCTGCTGTAGATAATAACGCACATCTAGAGGCGTTAAGCGATCTTGCAGGTTTACTAGAACAACAAGAGTTTTATGACTTCCTAGACAATGCAAAAAGTCCAGAAGAAGTTATGAATTACATTAATGCTATTTAAGTGAAAGGAGCTTAATATGTACAAAGGATTAGTTGCATGCCGTGCAGGTATGGGATCAAGTATGTTACTAAAGATTAAAGTGGATCAAGTAATTAGCGAAGAAAAAATGGATTTAAAAGTTGAACATGGGAACTTAGATTCATTAATAGGTTTCAATGGTGATGTTGTAATTACAATGGAAGATGTAGCACATGAAATTGCTGATAAAGCACCATATGTAATTGGGGTAAGAAACATCATGGATAAAGAAGAAATTAAAAAGAAATTAAATGAATTTCTAGCAACAAAACAATAAATAAATAGGAGGATAGAAAGATGTTAGATGCGATATTAGGGCAAACGCGTAATACAGCACTCATTGTTGGTATTATTGCGTTAGTAGGATTATTATTACAAAGAAAATCTGCTGTAGATGTAATATCAGGAACAGCAAAAACAATTATGGGATTCATGATCTTCAATATTGGTTCAAGTTTCCTAGGTACGATCGTAGCAAACTTTACTACATTATTTAATACAGGGTTTGGTATTGATGGAGTTACAACACAAGTAGAAGTTGCAACAGCAATGGCTCTTGATACTTACGGTACTGAAGTAGCGTTAGTACTATTAGTAGGATTTGCAGCGAACTTATTGTTTGCAAAATTCACACCGTTTAAGGCAATCTTCTTAACAGGTCAACACTTCTTATACTTTGCATGTGTATTAGCATTAGTATTTATTGCATTTGATTTACCAACAGTAGTTACAGTAATTGGTGGAGGTATCATCTTAGGTTTCTGTGGTGCAGCTTTACCAACATTGTGTCAACCATTTATGAATAAAATTACAGGTGATGACAAGTTAGCAATTGGTCACTTCAACTGTTTCGGTTATGCATTATCAGGCTACATCGGAAAATTATTCAAATCATCAAATAAAGAAAAAGGTGATGCTAGTAATGTTAATTTACCTGGTTTCTTCTCATTATTCCGTGACTTTATTTTCTCAATCGCAATCTTCATGGTTGTCTTATTCTATATCGCTGTATTTGCTTGTGTAGCTACAGGAAATATGGAAGTAGTTCAAACAATGTCAGGAAATGATTTATGGTTTGTATATCCATTATTACAAGGTTTACAATTTGCAGCAGGTATGAGCGTATTGATTTATGGGGTTCGTCAATTTATTGCAGAAATCACAGCAGCATTCGTTGCAATTTCTGAAAAGTATATTCCTAACTCAAAACCAGCAGTTGACTGCCCTGCAATCTTCCCATTTGCTCCAACAGCAGTAGTTATTGGTTTCGTTGGTTCATTCTTAGGTGGATTGTTTGGAATGTTAATGATGATTTTATTCAAGAGTTCAGTTATTATGATTCCAGCAGCAGGTATCTGTTTCTTCTCAGGAGGAACTTGTGGGGTATTCGGTAATGCTTATGGAGGATGGAAAGGTGCTCTAGTTGGATCCTTCATTGTAGGTATTGGATTAGTTGTTCTACCATTATTACTATATCCTGCATTCGCGCAACTTGGAATTTTAGGAGCAAGTTTCCCTAATATTGATTACAACATTATTGGTACTGGTTTATATAACGTAATCAAAATATTCGTTCATTAATTAGTTTACTTAAGAACAGGGAAAGCTCCCTGTTCTTATTTTATAAATAGAGGATACTATGGAAAAGAAAATAAATGGAAATAAAAATTCGTACCATGGTTGTTTTATGAAAATTATTAATAATCCAGCGATGGTATTGTTAGCTAAAAATGCAGGAATGAATTTTCTATTTTATGATATGGAACATGGAATGTTTAGCTTCAATGAAATACATACCATGAGTTTAATCGCTAAACCAAATGATATAGATATATTTGTTAGAGTACCTGAGTGTACAAAAGGATACATATCGAGAGCATTAGATGCAGGGGCAACTGCGGTTATGGTGCCAATGGTAGAAACAGTTGAACAAGCAAAGACATTAGTTGAGTGGTCAAAGTATCCACCAATTGGTAAACGTGGATATGCAGGAGGGGCCAATACATATTATGCTCCGAGTGGAAATCATGAAACAAATATGAAGAATATGAATTCAAAAACACTTACTATTGCTCAAATCGAAACATGCAAAGGTTTAGAAAATGCAAAAGAAATAATAAGTATGAATGGGATTGATGCAATTATAGTAGGTCCAGCTGATTTATCCATTTCTTTAGGAATTCCTGATAATAAAGATGAAATCAAATTAATTGAAGAAATATCAAAAATTCAACAGTTATGTATGCAACACGATAAGTATTTTGGAATTATTGGTAAAATTAGTCTGTTAGAAAAATTTAGTAATTACATTCAAATCATGGTTTCAGCAATTGATATCAATTGTATAACAGAGTCATTAAAGAGTTATGAAAAAGAATATGAAAGAATTGAAAGGAAAGAAATGGTATGACAGAATTAGAATTATTTCTTTCAACTATTAAACAAGAAGTTGAAGAAAATATTGAGAATATAAATAAAGAAAACTTGATTAAGGCTGCATCAATTATACTTGATAGCGAAAAACAAGGTGGTCGATTACATGTTACTGGTATTGGTAAACCAGGACACGTTGCTGGATATATTGCTTCACTCTTATCAAGTACAGGTACATCCGCTTATGAACTCCATGGTACTGAGGCAGTTCATGGATCAAGTGGACAAGTAAAGCCTGGTGATGTTGTTATTGCAATTTCAAATAGTGGTGAAACAAGTGAGTTAAAAGCAACAGTAGAAACACTAATTAGAAATGGAGCACATGTCATTAGCTGCACTGGAAATGAAAACTCTTGGTTGTCAAAGCATTCCGAAGTTTGTTTAGTAGCACATGTTACTCAAGAAGGAGGTCCATTAAATAAGGCTCCACGAGCTTCGATATTATCGGAAATACTTGTGCTTCAATCATTGAGTATTTTATTACAAGAAAATAAAAAATTAGATTTAAATGATTATGTTAAATGGCATCCAGGAGGAAGTCTTGGCCAAAGTATAAGAGAAATACAAAAGGAGGAAAAGTAAAATGAAAATTGAAGGAATTATTACGCCAATCGTAACTCCCTTTAAAGAAGGAACACAAGAGATTGATTTTGATGCAACGCGTACTCTAGTTAATCGTTTAATTGATAGAGGAATTCATGGGTTATTTCCGTTGGGAACTAATGGTGAGTTTCATGTGCTTAGTGATGAAGAAAAAATTGAATTTGCAAAAGTAGTGATTGAAGAAACAAATCATCGTATACCTGTCTATGTTGGAACAGGATGCAATAGTACTAAGCACACGATAGAACTTTCAAAGAAAATGAAAGAACTGGGTGCAGATGCAGTTTCAGTTGTTACACCTTATTTCTTAATTCCAAGTGATGAAGAAATTTATAATCATTACAAAATGATTGCAGAAAATGTAGAATTACCAATTATTATTTATAATATACCAAAATGTACGGGTATGAATTTATCGGCAGAAGTATTAAAACGTTTAGTTCATCTTCCTAACATAAAAGCGATTAAAGACAGTAGTGGTAAATTAGATAATCTACAAGGATATTTGGATGCTGTAAAAGGAACTGATGTTAGTGTTTTGATTGGATCGGATTCCACAATTCTTAAGGGGTTATCCATGGGGGCTTGCGGAGCTGTTGCAGGTACTAGTAATTGTATTACTAAAGAAATTTTGGGTATCTATAATAACTTTAAAGAAGGTAATATGGAAATGGCAACGAAGTATCAAGATTCAATTGAACCATATCGTGCAGTTTTGAAACTTGCGACAACACCTGCAATCATGAAGATGAGTGTAAGTTTTGATGGTGAAGATTGTAATGTCGGACCTGCAAGATATCCTGTATCTCCATTAAATGATGAACAAATTGCAAAAGTAAAAGAAGTGGTTGAATACTACCACAACTTGGTAATCTAAAATGTTAAAAGCAAGAACTACAATGCGAATGCACAACACTGGTGCTTTGGCAATTGTGAGAGTACAAACAATTGAGAGAGGCTTAGAAATCGCAGAAGGTTGTTTAACGGGTGGAATTGATGTATTAGAGATCAGTTATACATTGAACAATGCTGGAGATGTTATAGAAGCAATTTCATCAAAGTTTGGTGACGATATTTGTGTGGGTGCCGGAACCATATTGGATAGTGAAACAGCTAGGCACGCTATTCTAAAAGGAGCGCAGTTCATCATTGCTCCAAATTACGATGAAGGAGTTGCAAAGATTTGCAATCGTTATCAAATACCGTATGCCCCTGGATGTACTTCATTAACTGAAGCAGTAAATGGATTAACAATGGGTGCAGCATTTATTAAAGCATTTCCAATATCTGATTTCTATGGTCCAAAACTATGCAAAGTATTTAAAACACCCCTTCCCAATATGCCAATTCTTGCAAGTGGTGGTATAACACTATCTAATTTGGATGAATGGTTAGAAAATGGAGTAGACATTTGCGGTTTTGGAGGACTATTAAGCAAAGGGACAAAAGAAGAAATTGCAAAAAATGCTCAAGCAATCAGAAAAATAATCACGGATTATAGAAATAAGTAAGCGCCGAAGGGCGTTTTCTTATTGGGAAGATAGAAAGAATATAAATAAAGGTATGTCGTTTATGGATTGCTTGTGATAAAATAGGTGTAATTAATCCAAGTTTTTTTGTAATGTAGTTGAAAATAATTATTTTGTGAAAGCGAATTTTTGTAAGGGGAAATAAATATGATGAAATATATTTATGGGTACAAGAAGAAGTTTTGTTTTAAATCTTATAGAAAATGGTGTATAGCGTTCTTTTTGAGTGTTACAATTCTTTGCGCTTCATCATTCCCTAGTTATGCCGAGATAGTAGATTCCAACAGGGTAATCCGCGTTGGCTTTTTTGCGTTTGAAGGTTACCATGAAACAGATGAGCATAATCAACGTGGAGGTTATGGATACGAATATCTTCACGAAATGGCTAAGTACACCGACTGGGAGTTTGAATATGTTGATGGTACGTGGGAAGAGTGTCAAGAGATGCTTGCAAATGGGGAAATTGATCTATTAACATCCGCACAATATAGTGAGGCAAGAGATGAAATATTTGATTTTTCTTCTACTTCTATGGGGACAAGCTATGCTCAACTGACTGTTTCTTCTGATAATACGACATTCCGTAGAAATGATTATCCGCAATTTAATGGAATTCGAATTGGTTTACTTCAAGGGAATAGTAGAAATGCACGGTTAAGTGAATTTGCTGAAGAAAAAGGATTTACCTATACTTCGGTTATGTATGATACACAAGAAGAATTAGAGAATAGTTTACAAGCAGGTGAAGTGGATGCAGTTCTGACAAGCAGCTTGCGTAAACTGAATAATGAATCAATAATTGCGCAATTTGCACCTTCTCCTTTTTATGCAATCGTTAAGGAAGGTAACAGTGAATTGCTTCAAGAAGTGAACATGGCTTTAGAAGCGATAGAGATGAATAATCCAGCATTTCGATATAATCTTTATCAAGAATATTATCGTGATGACACGGGTAACAGCTTTGAACTTTCTCGTGAAGAGAAAGAATATTTGGAAACAAACCCAACAATTCGTGCAGTAATTCGACCAGATGTTTCTCCTATATCTTATTGGGAGGATAATGAGTTTAAAGGTATTTCTGCTGATATTTTGGAATATTTAATGTCAGATTTGAACATAGAAGTTGAATATATTACAGCAGACTCACTATCAGAAAGTTATGAAATGTTGCGCGATGGAAGAGCGGATATCTCATGTTTATTTGAAAGTGATTATAATTTAGCAGAACAATATAGAATGCGGATTACTTCACCATACTTAAAGACAAATTACAGTATGATTTCTCGACAACATGCAAATCTAAATGAGAAGGATGTTCAGTCGATTGCGATTGTTGAGGGTGGATTAACTGAAGCGGACTATGTTCAATCCCATTATCCAAACGCAATACAAGTACCTGTTAAATCGACTGGTGCAGCAATCAAAGCGGTAGCTAATGGAGAAGCTGATTTTGCATTAGTTAATGTCTATTCAGCGGAAAAAGGATTAGCAACATATTCAAATCTGCGCGCAAGTTTTATAAATGATGAAGAACAACAATTTTCAATAGGAGTATCACAAACAGTAGATGCACGCTTATTTTCAATTTTAGACAAAAAAATAAATACAATAAGTAGGCAATCATTAAATGATATTCTTTCAAGACATACGATGTTTCAACAAACACCTATGACACTTTCAAATTATTTTAGGCAACATCCTATGGCATTTTTTATGGTTAGTATGATTATCTTTGCGATTATCGTTGGTATTTTAGTGTATATCGCATTGATCAATAGAAGACATGCAAAGAACATTTATGATCTTGCTTATGTGGATAAACTTACAAACCTTTGGAATATAAATGGATTTTTGTACCACGGAAAGGCATTGTTGGCTAAAAATACAAAAGAAAATTTTGCGGTTATTGCAATTGATTTGGCCAAATTCTCTAGTATTAATGAAGACTATGGTCGTCAGGTTGGAGACAAAGTTTTAGAAGGATTAGGTAACATTATCAATCGATTTAGTAATGATCAAACGGTTGTAGCTCATGGTGATGCGGATCATTTTCTCATGTTACTAAGTTATAAGAATAATGAAGATCTACATGCAACATTGAATGCGATAATAGGTATGATAGGTTCATATAAGATTGATAATTTGTTGCTTCAATTCCATGCCTACATCGGTGTAGGATTTGTTCAACAACAAGATTCAGCGTTACTCCATGCGATTGATCATGCAGGAATTGCACGAAATAATTGTACGATTGACCAACCGATTGTATATATGGATCAAACATTACAAAATAATATACTTAGAGAAAAAGAGATACGTGAACATGTTGAATCTGGACTAGCTCAAGGAGAGTTCATTGTATACTATCAACCTAAAGTAGATATGGCTGCGAAGAAGATTGTTGGTGCTGAAGGACTCATTCGATGGAATCATAGCAAATTAGGTTTTTTGAATCCTGCAGAATTTTTACCTATAATTGAGCAAAGTGGATTAATTACTGAAATTGATTTCTTTGTTCTAGAACAAGCTTGTAAACTAATTCGTAAGTGGATAGATGAAGGACAAGAACCAACGATTATATCTGTAAATCAATCCCGTACACATTTCTTAAAGAGTAATTATATTGAACGTTTACAAAATACGATTATCAAATACAATATTCCACCAGGATATATTGAACTGGAGATTACGGAAACATTATTTGGTCAAGAAACTATCTCCAATGAAATTATCAAGAAAATCAAAAACCTTGGATTATTAATATCAATCGATGATTTTGGGTCAGGTTATTCTTCATTACATCTACTTCATCAAATTTCAGTGGATATATTAAAGATAGACAAAGGACTTTTAGATGAAAGTGATAAAGAAGAAAAAGTACGCAATATTATTCATAGAGTTGTTCAAATTGCGACTGATTTGAATGTAGAAGTTATTTGTGAGGGAGTTGAAACTAAGGAACAAATGGAGTTCTTATTGGGGATTGACTGTAAGTATGCACAAGGATTTTTATTTAGTAAGCCATTACCTGAAGATGAGTTTGAATTGTTAATTAGAAAAGGTTTATTCGCAGAATAAAATTATGAAGAGAGGTCTGTTTTTGAAGAATAGACTTCTTTTTTTTCATTTATCACGAAAGTTAAAAAAGTTCTTGCAATCAATTTTTAATGAACTTATCATTCAATTAAGGATATCCTTCCAAACAATAGAGGAGGAATTAAATGATACAAAATTTAGATGAATTAAGAGGGCTTATACAAAAAGATTATGATAATACTGCAGGTATTATAATCAAGAAAAAAGACAAGGTAATTTATGAAGAATATTTTGATGAATCAAATCAAGATACGGCTTCACATTTATTTTCGATGACAAAAAGTATAGTATCAATATGTATTGGTATTGCGATTGATCAAGGATATATTAAGAGTGTAGATGACAAAGTATTGGATTATTTTCCTGAGTATGAAGTTAAAAAAGGAGAAAAAACAATTCAACAAATTACGATAAGACATTTACTTACAATGACTGCACCTTATAAGTATATTTTCGCTCCTTACACAAAACACTTTAGTAATACAGATTGGGTAAAAAGTGCATTAGATTATTTAGGTGGTAAAAAACCAATAGGTAATTTCAGATATACACCGATTGTGGGACCAGATATTCTGACTGGAATACTTACGAAAGTTACGGGTAAGTCAGTGTTGGATTATGCGAGAGAGAATTTGTTTAATCCTTTGGATATTCATGTGGAAAAATCAATTGTATTTAAAGATAAGGAATCACAAATGACTTATTACAAAACGAAAACCATAAGTGTTTGGGTAAGTGATGAGATGGGAGTTAATACTTGTGGCTGGGGATTATCTTTATCTGCTCGCGATTTAGTGAAGATTGCAGAGTTATATTTAAATCATGGTCAGTATCATAATCAACAAATTGTATCTGCTGAGTGGGTTAGGCAAAGTACATCTAAACAGAGCACTTGGAAAAGTAAAAACTTGGACTATGGATATTTGTGGTGGCTTGTAAAAGATGGATATGCAGCACTTGGTGATGGTGGAAATGTAGTATATGTAAATAAAAAAGAAAATATGATTGTAGTAATAACAGGATATTTTAAACCTAGATGCAAAGATCGATTGGATTTAATTGAACAAGTTATTGTTCCATTATCGAATAAATAAAAAGAAAAGGATTGCACTTGTAAGGGCAATCCTTTTCTTGTGTAAAATAATTTAACAATTAAGCTGCGTACTTAACATTTACTTTACGTGAAATTGATGTACTTAACATTTCTCAATGCTAGAATAAACCCGCAACACAAAAAGGATATGAGAGGGAATGAAGATGAAGAAATTATTATTAATTGTTGCATGCTTCTTATTAGTAGCATGTTCAGCACAACCAAGTACTTCGGGTAATACAAGTACACCAGAAGCACAAACTCCTAGCAACAAAGTTGTGGTAGGAATTAGTCAAGACTTTGATTCACTAGATCCACACAAGGCAAGTGCTACAGGTACACAAGAAGTTATGTTCAATATTTTTACTGGTTTAGTAAATACGTTACCAAGTGGTGAAATTGTACCAGAATTATGCACTGAATATATTGTAAGTGATGATTTAAAAACATACACATTTACATTAAGAGATGACGTAATATTTCATGATGGTAGTAAGATGACATCTAAAGACGTGAAGTATAGTTATGATCGTTTAATTGGTAAAACAGATGATCAAACAGAACCATTATCAGCGGATTTATCAGCACTAATCGCAAGTGTTGAAACACCGGATGATACAACGGTTGTATTCAACTTAAATTCAGAAGATGCATCCTTTTTATCAAAATGTTTAAATGCAATTATTCCTGTTAATAGTGGCGCAACACAAGCTACAAATCCAGTAGGTGCAGGACCATATAAATTTGATTCATATACAGCAGGTATTGGAATCAAAATGATGAAGAATGAAAATTTCTATCAAGAAGGATTACCAAAACTTGAAGAAGTAGAATTTAAAATTTTCGCTGATGCGAATGCAGGGCAACTAGCGATGGAAAATGGCGAAATTCAAATTATGTCAATGCCAATCGCAAATGCAAATGCAATGTCTAGTAATTTTAATGTAATTAATGCACCACAAAACATGGTTCAATTGATGGCATTAAATCATGAATTTGAACCATTTAGTAAAGTAGAAGTAAGACAAGCAATCAATTATGCAATTAATAAAGAAGAAATTATTAGTGCTTTATCTCCAGGTTCACAACAGCTTGATACAAACTTTTCACCAGTAATGGAATTCTATTATAATGATCAACTTAAAAACTATTATCCACACGATGTTGAAAAAGCTAAAGAATTATTGAAAAGTGTTGGAGAAGAAAATTTAACATTTACAATTACAGTTCCAAGTGAATATACACTACATGTTGATACAGCAACTATTATTCAACAACAACTTGCTCAAGCAGGTATTACAGTGAATATTGAAACAATTGAATGGAATAGTTGGTTAGAAGATATTTATAAAAATGAAAAATACGAATCAACAGTAATTGGATTTACAGGGAAGATTGATCCACATCCAATCATTGCGCGTTATCGTACTGACTATAATAGAAACTTCGTAAATTATAGTGATAAAGATTTTGATGCTTTAATGGTTAAGGCAACACAAACTAAAGATGTGAATGACAGAGCAGATTTATACAAACAAGCTCAAGAAAACTTAACGAAGAATGCGGTATCAGTATTCATTATGGATCCATCAATCAACGTTGTTATTGATAAGAATATTACAGGATATCAAACATATCCTATCGGCTATATTGATTTAAAGAATGTTTCATATCAATAGAGTAAATGAATAAAATTATTAAAAAAATATTACAGGCATTATTAACGATGTTTCTAGTTTCACTAATTATTTACCTTATGTTTGAAATAATACCAGGTGATCCAATACTTGCGAAACTAGGGGAAGTCTCTGATCCAGCATTAGAGGCTTCCCTTCGTCTTCAATATGGGTTGGATAAATCAGGTATTGAGAGATATTTTATCTGGATAATGGGTATCTTTAGAGGTGATTTAGGAACATCGATACGATTTAATGTGCCGGTAAATGAATTGATTGGAAGCCGACTAATCAATACATTTAGCTTAGCTATGTTCTCCATGGTTTTAATCGTGTGCATAGGAATACCAGTCGGTATTTTAATTGCAAAGAATTCCAAGAAAACAAGTGGGTTTATATTCAATATGCTTACTCAACTTGGAACATCAATTCCATCATTTTTCTTAGCTATTGTTTTAATACTGATTTTTTCAATCCAATTGAAATGGTTCAATGTAATTAGCTTTGTACCAATTACTGAAGGAATATTACCGTTCTTAAAAGGACTGGTTTTACCATCAGTTGCAATTGCGATAGGTTCTATTGCGACAGTTGCTCGATATACAAGAACATCTGTACTTGAGGAAATGAGTATGGATTATGTAAAAACTGCAAAGAATAAAGGAATTAGTAACAATGGAATTTTATACCGACATGTATTACCAAATACACTTGTTCGTGTAATCACAATTATAGGTTTAACTGTATCTAGTATTTTAGGAGGAGCCATTGTAATAGAATCTGTTTTCTCCATACCAGGTATTGGTAGTTTATTGCATGTCGCAATCAAGAGTAGAGATTTGCCATTAGTACAAGGTATTTCACTATATATCACATTTGTAGTTGTCATCATCTTTATGATCTTAGATATATTGTACGTTGCAATAGATCCAAGAATGACAGTAGAAGGAGGTAAGTAATGTTGAAAAAAGCTATGTTTAAAAATCCATATTTTCTAATTGGATTTGTAATCACTTCGATCTTACTTATTTTAGCGATTGTAGGTATATTTTATACACCATATTCTCCAAACAGCATTGAGGTTATTTATGCTTCATTAAAACCAAGCTTTGAACATTGGTTAGGTACAGATAAACTAGGTAGAGATATTTTTTCTAGAATTATGTATGCAGGACATCTCGCTTTTGGTACAAGTATTTGTTCAGTATCCATTAGTTTATTTATAGGTGGTACATTGGGGTTGATTAGTGGACTCGCAGGAGGGTTCATTGATACGGTCATCACTAAGTTCTCGGATGTCATTCGTTCAATACCGGGTATATTATTTGCGCTTATGATCATCGCAGTTCTAGGTAAAGGTTTTATTAATACAGTCATTGCGATTTGTTTTATTACAATGCCTTCATTCATTCGTATCGTAAGAACAAATGTGCTTGAGATTAAAAATAGAGAATACATCCAATGGGCAAACATTGTGGGTGTAAATAAAATAAGAATCGCTTTGGTTCATGTGTTACCCAATATTGTATCTCCAATTATTGTAATGGCTACAATGGGTGTTGCAAGTGCAATTCTTACAGAAGCATCATTAAGCTACTTAGGTCTAGGTATACAACCACCAAATCCAAGCTGGGGACAAATGTTAAGTGAAGCTCAAGCTAATATTTCAACTGCGCCATGGGAAGCAATTTCAGTTGGTGTTTGTATCAGTTTAATGGTATTGGGATTTAATTTACTAGGAGATGGATTAAGAGATTATTTAGATGTTAAGAATATAAAATAGGAGAGCATAAGATGGAAGAAATATTAAGAGTCGAAAATCTTAGTGTAAATATACATAAAGGAAAAGAAGTATTTAATGCAGTTAATCAACTATCTTTTTCTATAGGGCATAGCCAAGTTCTAGGATTAGTTGGAGAAAGTGGTTGTGGAAAAAGTATTACAAATTTAGCTATCATGAAACTACTTGCACCTAATGTAAAAAGTACAGGTGATATTTGGTTTAATGAAAAAAGAATTAGTGAAATGGATGATAAGCAATTCAATGATTTACGCGGTAATGAAATTGCGATGATCTTCCAAGATTCAATTTCAGGTTTAAATCCATTAATCAAAGTAGGGCACCAAGTTGAAGAAGTATTTACAAAAAGAAAGAAAATGAGCAAGGAAGTAGCGAAAGAAAAAGTACTTGAGCTATTTGAAAAGGTAAGAATTCCAAACCCGCAAATGACATACAATAAATATCCGCATGAGTTATCAGGTGGTCAAAGACAAAGAGTTATGATTTCACTTGCGATTGCATGTAAACCAAAACTGTTAATTGCGGATGAACCTACTACAGCATTGGATGTAACAACGCAACAACAAATTTTAAATTTACTTTTGGATTTAAAGGAAGAAATGCAAATGAGTATCATCATTATCTCGCACGATTTAAATGTAATTCGTAAAATGTGCGATAACATTTTGGTTATGTACGCTGGAAAGGTTGTTGAAAAAGGAAGATGTATAGAAGTATTATCAAAACCTCGACATCCTTATACATTAAGTCTTATGAAATCAATTCCTTCAATTGCTTCAAAAGGGAAGTTATTAGAATGTATTGCAGGTACTGTGCCATCGGTTGAGGATAGACCAAAAGATAATCAATGTTTATTTGCAGATCGCTGTAATCGTAAATGTATGAATTATCAAGATGTTTCTGTGTATACAAATATTTCAGAAACACATCAAATACTTTGTCAGAGAAAAGGAGATTTGTATGACTGATACAACAAACTTACTCACTGTAAATCATTTAGTTAAAAAATATCCAGTACGTAATCGCGGAATGCATAAAGAAGAATTTTATGCTTTGAATGATGTAACAATCAAGATTGGACATAATGAAGTTGTAGGATTAATTGGTGAAAGTGGTTGTGGTAAAAGCACACTGGGTAGAATCATTGTTAAACTACTTGATGCAACAGATGGGCAAGTACTATTTAGAGATCAAGATATCAGTAAAATGAGTAATAAGGATTTTAGTAATTTGCGACATAAGATACAAATGATATTTCAAGATCCTAATGGTGTATTAAATCCGCGATTTAAAATTAGGAAAGTATTCGATGAGTGCCTTCGTGCAAAAGGGATTAGGGATGAAAAAGAAAGAACCGAAATTATCATGGGTAATTTGGGAAAAGTAGGATTGAACGAAAGTTATCTAAGTCGTTACCCTCATGAGTTATCAGGAGGACAAAAACAAAGAATCGCTATTTTACTTGCGTTATTAATGGAACCAGAATTAATCGTAGCGGATGAAGTAGTATCTGCGTTAGATGTATCAGTACAATCTCAAATATTAAATTTATTGAAGGAACTTCAAACGACATCCAATCTTTCTTACCTCTTTATCTCTCATGATTTAAACGTTGTTTACCACATCAGTGACCGCATCATCGTAATGTATTTAGGTGAAATTGTAGAAGAAGGAAGCGCTGATGACATCTTCCATCATCACAAACATCCTTATACAAAGATGTTGTTTGAATCATCTTTTTACAGTGAAGATGAATCCGCTACAAAGAATGATGTTGTAGGTGAAATCAGTGATTCGATGAATGATAAAGCTGCATGCAAATTTTATAGCCGCTGCGTGAAACGTTGTGATAAATGTAAATCAACTAAACCAGAACGTCGAGAAATCCAACAAGCACATTTTGTGCAATGTCATTGCATAGAGGAAGCGTAAAATGAAAAAAGTAGGAACATTATCCGATATTCATGTTGATGAAAATGATTATGAAGAAATAATGAATGAACTATCTAAGGTAATAATTAAAAGAAAATATGATTACTTTCTAATAGGTGGTGATATCTCTAGTGATACAGATACATCACTAAAATTCATAAGTGAATTAGAAAATAAGATTGATACAGAACTTATCTGGGTTGCAGGTAATCATGACTATTGGCAAGAAAATACAGATCTAAAAACGATGGCTGAAGTACGTAAAAAGCTACGTCAATGTCCTAGTTATTTAAACGGATACAAAATCATAAGTGATCATTGGGCAATAGTAGGAGATACGGGATGGTATGATTATAGCTTTGGATCAACTAAATTTAGTATCAATCAATTTATGAAGAAGAAATACATGAGACGAACTTGGCAAGACTCAATACGCATTAAGAAAGATAAAAGCGATATAGAGATTCATGATCATCAAATCAAAGAAGTTAAAAAATCCATGAAGTCATTAAAAAAATATAATTTGATTTTTATGACGCATATGATTAATCATCCAGGATTTAAAGTACATAAAAACATGAAGATGTGGGATTATTTTAATGCTTTTTTAGGAAGTGAAAGTTTATTCAATTTAACATTAAGTGAAAATGTAAAACACATCATATCAGGACATGTTCATTATCGTCGTCAAATTATTGAAAGAGGTAAGAATTACTATTGTGCATGTCTAGGAACAAAAGATGAATTTAAATATTATGGTAATGAAGATTTAAAATGGAATATTGAAAATGCCATTTTAGAGTTTAAATTAGGAGAGTAAAATGATTAAAACAGTATTTGTAGATTTGGGGTATACCTTAACATTCAATAATAAACATATGATTTATAAAAATGTTTTGGAAGAATATGGATATAAATATGATTTAGAGGAAGTAGATTATGCATTTCATTTAGCAGATAAACATATCATGCATTATTTCTCAAAGTTGTTTATGATGAAGAGTAGTAACTATATGGATATATACATCGCGATGGTTAACTACTATTTGGGTATTGAAGATGAACCAAGACAATATGTAAATAAATATAGAGAATATGTAAAAACAAAAGGACTGAAATGGGAATTATTTGATGGAGTTCTATCTGCGATTGATAAAATTAAGGAACAAGGAATTAAGATTATCTTAGTATCAAATTGGGATGAATCTTGTAGAAGTGTGCTAAGGAGTCTTAATTTAGATGAAAAGTTAGATGACTTTGTGATTTCATCTGAAGTTAAATGTGAGAAACCAGAAATAGGAATATTTGAACATGCACTAAAGAAGGCAAATTGTAAAAAAGAAGAGTGTTTGTTTGTAGGTGATAACTATTATGATGATGCGATTGGTAGTAAACGATTTGGCATCAAATATGTCATTATTAATCGTTTTGGTGATAAAGGAATGGAAGAGATAAAAGAAGATACAATAACTTCTTTTAAAGAGGTACCTCAAGTTATTCAGGAGCTACAACATGTCTAAAATTTATTTTATTGCGGATACACATTTTGGACATCAAAAGATTATTAATTATGAAAGCCGTCCTTTTGAATCAGTTGATGAAATGGATGATACGATAATTCAGAACTGGAATGAAATCATTCAAGAAGATGATGTGGTATACATTTTGGGTGATTATAGTTTTTATGATTTTGAACATTCAAAAGAAATAACAAGTCAATTAAAAGGTAAGAAATATCTAGTCATGGGCAATCATGACGAAGAAGATGAAAGTGTTTATCGTCAAATGGGATTTGTGAATGCGTATCGATTTCCAATTATTCTCAATAACTTTTGGATTTTGTCGCACGAACCTGTTTATATAAATAAAAACATGCCGTATGCGAATATCTTTGGACATGTTCATGGTTGTAATATTTATTCAGATGCAAGTGCGCAAAGTTTCTGTAGTTGTGTAGAAAGATTAAATTATAGTCCGATTGAATTTGAAGAAGTTAAAAAAATAATTATGGGAGCAGTGCATAAATAAGAATGAAATTAGGTGTATTGTCAAAATGACGATACACCTAATTTTGTTATGTAGTAAACAATGTTGTGGATGGGTTTAAATTCACACGCGTATTCTTTCTTTTTTCATTAGCCCATGACGATTGCAATAAAAATAGATATCGCTACCAATCATTTTTGGAATACGTATTTCAGCTGTTTGTTCAGGATAAAGTTTTACAAAAAGTAATCTATCTAATGATACACAGGCTACAAATGAAATAAAATGTGTTTTTGTCATCTCGTGTTGTACTGTGATATAAAATTCTCCCTCGATTTCAGCTACGTTTATTTCGTGTAATGAATTTGCTTTGTGAGAAATCAAAGGTGCTAGCTTTCTTCCACAGCATGATATTTCCACTTCTCCTGTACCGAATTGAACGCTTCCACAGATAGGACAGATATAGAAGTTTATCTTTTTCATATTCCCTTTATCGTTTTGATTAGGCACTAAATCACCGATTAAAATTTTCTCAATATTTACTCCTAAAATATCGGATAGTTCTTGTAGAAGTGAAATATCGGGACATCCTATCCCTCGTTCCCACTTAGAGATTGTCCTATCGCTAATATTCATAGCGTCAGCCAATTCTTTTTGCGTCATTTCTTTTTCTTTGCGTAAACTAAAAATAAGTTTACCTACTTTGTTACAATCCATAGCAACTACCTCCATGTTTAGTGTAATTAGTATTTAGAATATTTTCAACAAACGCTCCGTTGAGTTTTGATAGATGGAGAAAAAGTATAATACAAAAAAGGTGGCACAGCTCTTTTAAGGAGCAGCGCCACCAATACTTATTAATGCTAATATCAATAATTTTTATTCTTCACCCTCATCAAATTGTGAGTTGTAAAGTTGAGAGTAGAATCCACCTTTTTCAAGTAGTTCTTCATGTTTACCAACTTCAACGATATCTCCATCTTTCATAACTAAGATTAAATCTGCATTACGAATTGTAGATAAACGGTGAGCGATAACGAATGATGTACGACCTTTCATTAGGTTTTCCATACCTTTTTGAATTAATAATTCTGTACGAGTATCTACGGATGATGTTGCCTCATCAAGGATCAATATCTTTGGATCTTTCAAGAAGGCACGAGCAATTGTAAGTAATTGCTTTTGACCTTGTGATATATTTGTAGATTCTTCGTTGATTTCAGTATTGTAACCATCTTCTAATGTACGGATGAAGTGATCAACATATGCAGCATCTGCTGCTTTCATGACTGCTTCATCACTTGCATGTAAATTACCATAGCGAATGTTCTCCATGATTGTGCCATTGTATAACCATGCATCTTGAAGTACCATACCAAATAAACTTCTTAAGTCATTGCGTGAGTACTCTTTAATATCATGACCATCAACATAGATTGTTCCACTATTCAATTCATAGAATCTCATTAATAGTTTCACGATGGTTGTTTTACCAGCACCAGTAGGACCTACGATCGCAACTTGTTTACCAGCGCCTACAAAGGCACTGAAGTCATGGATAATAATCTTGTCTGGGTTGTAACCAAAGTGAACATTCTCGAATGATACTTCACCTTTGATATTGAGATTTCCATTTTCATCATAAATAGAAATTGGATTTTTTGTTTCTTCGATTTCCTCTTTTTCATCTAAGAATTCAAATACACGTTCAGCAGCAGCTGCAGTTGATTGGAGTACGTTCATGATTTGAGCTGTTTGTGTAATTGGTTGGTTAAAGCTTCTTACGTATTGGATGAAGGCTTGGATATTACCAATATCTACTCGACCAAGTATCGCAAGGAATCCACCGAGAATACAAACACCAACATAACCTAAGTTACCAATAAAACTTGTGATTGGCATCATTAATCCTGAGAAGAATTGCGCTTTCCATCCAGCATTGAATAGTTTATCGTTAAGTTCAGTGAATTCACTAATAGAACGTTCTTCACCATTAAATGCTTTCATAACTAAGTGACCACCATACATTTCTTCAACGTGTCCATTAACACTACCTAGTATTGTTTGTTGAGCCTTGAAGAACTTTTGTGAACGTTTAACAACCAAGCTAACCGCAATACCTGATAAAGGAATTACAACTAATGCCATTAATGTCATTTCCCAACTAATGGTAAGCATCATAACGAAGATACCAACAATAGTTACCATAGAAGTTAGTACTTGTTGTAGTGATTGATTTAAACTTTGTGAGATTGTATCAATATCGTTTGTAACTCGAGATAAAATTTCACCATGAGTTTTTGTATCAAAGTATTTAAGAGGCATACGATTAATCTTCTCAGATAATTCTTTACGAAGATTGAATGAAACCTTTTGAGTGATACCTGACATGATCCAATGTTGTGCATAGGATAATAGTGCACTCAATACATAAATACCTAATAAGAATAATAAGATTTTACCGATAGCTGCATAATCGATTCCTGCGCCACCTGAAAACTTACTCATAAGTCCAGTTGCAAGTTCATTTGTAGCGTTACCTAAAATCTTAGGTCCAAGAATTGTGAATACGGTACTACCAATCGCAAAGAATAATACGGCGAAGATAGGTACATAGAATGGTTTTAAATAACCGATGAAATTTGACATTGTCTTGTTGAAATCTTTTGCCTTTTCACCAGTTCCCATCATTGCGCCAGGACCGCCGCCAGGTCCACCCATAGGGCCTTTTCTTTGAGGAACAGCTGTTTTATTGTCTGCCATGTTCTAGTTCCTCCTTACTTAATTGAGAATATGCAATTTCTTTATATACTTCACATGTTTTTAATAACTCCCCATGTGTTCCCATACCAACGACTTGTCCTTGGTCTAATACAATAATTTTGTTTGCGTTAAGAATTGTACTGATACGTTGAGCTACGATAAATACGGTACTCTTTGTTTTTGCGGTAAAGTGACCAAGTGCAGCACGTAAGTTAGAATCTGTTTTATAGTCAAGTGCTGAGAATGAATCATCAAACACATAAATATTTGGATTCTTTGTAATCGCACGAGCGATTGATAAACGTTGTTTTTGTCCTCCAGATACGTTTGTACCACCTTGAGCAATTGGTGTTTGAAGACCTTCTGGTTTGCTTTCGATGAATTCTTTTGATTGTGATATATCAATTGCAGTTTGAATCATTTCTTCACTTGCATTTTCATCTGCATAGCGTAAGTTAGATTCGATATCACCAGAGAAGAGGACACCTTTTTGAGGTACATAACCAATTTGATTACGTAAGTCATGTTGTGTGAAATCTTTAATGTTGATACCACCATATGTAATCTCACCCTCAGTTACATCGAAGAATCGAGGTAATAAATTAATAAGAGTTGATTTACCAGAACCTGTACTACCAATGAACGCAACTGTTTCGCCAGGGTTTGCAGAGAAAGTAATATCTTTTAATACATATTCTTCTGCACGTGGATATTTGAAGTAAACATGGTTGAAACAAATTTCTCCATTCGTTGTAGGAACTGCTTTTGGATGTTCTGGATCATGAATAGATGGTTTAGTATTAAGTACTTCAAGAATACGTACAGCTGAAACAGATGAACGAGGTAACATGATCGCAATCATTGATACCATGATGAAGCTCATAAGTACTTGCATTGTGTATTGTAGGAAGGCCATCATAGAACCAATGTCCATGGTTCCTAAATCAATTTGTTTTGCAGCAACCCACACAATTAATACCATGACAGAGCTCATAATGAAGTTCATAACTGGCATAACACTAGCCATCGTACGATTAACAAATAAGTTTACTTTTGTAATATCTGTATTTGCTTTTTCAAAACGTTTTTCTTCATGTTTTTGTGTGTTGAAAGCACGGATAACTAACATACCATCTAAGAATTCGCGCATAACAAGATTCAAACGGTCTACTAGTTTTTGGATAATTTTGAATTTAGGAAGTGTAAATGTGAAGGTTGTGATTAATACAACCATAATGACACCAATAACTAATCCCAAAATCCAAAGCATACTAGGATATTGAATTACTTTCAATAAAGCTCCAACTCCCATAATTGGTGCATACAATACAATACGAAGCATCATTGTGAATACTTGTTGTATTTGTTGAATATCATTGGTTGTACGTGTGATTAATGAAGAAGTTGAGAACTTACCAAATTCATTGCTTGAGAATGACTCAACTTTCGTGAATACATCTTTACGTGTATCGCGGGCAACTTTTGCAGCTGTTTTACTTGATAAGAAGGCACCTGCAATTGCGAAGGCTGCACCAATTAAGGCAATGATTAACATCAAGAATCCTTCTTTAAAGATGTAGTTGGATTGAATGGAGTCAGTATTTATACCTAATGCTTGGTATTCTTGCTTAACCATGACTTTGGCAGCACTTTGAATATTTTCTTCAGAATAACTTGCCATACCCTCTTCAATCTTGGATTCCATTTTAGCTAACATTTCTGGATTTGCTTGGATAGCTTGCCAAATATCAACACCCTCAGGAAGATTCATTTTTTTAATTGCTTCTTCACTAGATAATGTGCGAATTAGTAATAATGGTTTAGCGATAACGGCTTCTACCTTGGAATGGTCATCTTTATTTAGTACATAAAAACGATTAACATTAACCCCAGGATAATCCTTAAGTACAGTTTCGTCTTCTCCAGTTATTAAAGTGTAAGAAGATTGAATGATACTTTTATCAGCATCATTTGATAAAAGTAAGACTTTATTCATTGTATCTTCACTCATAATATCTGGTGCACTGCTTACGATTCCACCATACTGAATACCATCGGTAACGATTTTAGACATATAATCAGGTAAAGCTAGTTCTGCTTGTACTTGTCCAAAAACCAGTCCGAGGATAACAATTATCGATAAAATGTAAGGTTTACAATATTTTAATAATAATTTAAACATGGTACACTCCTTTCTTTAGAGTGATAATATATTACCACGGTAATATAAAAATGTAAACGAGTTTATACTTTGATATTGCGGAAGTAATAGAACTGTGGTATATTGCATGATGAGGTAAGTACAATGAGACCAGATAACAGCACAAAAATCAAAATTCGTCGTAACGCGCTAACCTTGTTTAAAGAGCGTGGTTTTGATAATGTAACGATTAATGACATATGTGAAGTTTGCGGAATATCTAAACATACCTTCTACTATTATTTTGCATCAAAAGAGGGTCTACTTAAAACAGTTATGACCTTACCGGATGAACTTTCATCAGAAGAAGCTGCAAAAATTATGATGTTAGATAGTCCTTATGAACAGTATTGTGAAATACTAAAGAAACGAATACGCCACTTTGAAAACTGTGGGAAAGATATCGTAAAGAAGATTTTAGTTGCACGATTAACAGTATCTTTTGAAGAACAAAGAGAAAAAGAAGATTTTGATGAAGGAAAACCTTTCCTTAATATGCAAATGGGTTTTATTAGAAAAGCACAAGAGCGTGGAGAGATTGAAAATATGGGAGATCCGAAGAGTTTAATGCACGCTGCATTCTGTGTATTAATTGGAATAACACAAGTTTGGGCAACACATCCAGGGTCGAAATTTAATTTAGAAGTTGAATATTTTAAAATTCTTGATACAGTTATGATGAAAAAGGTGGAAAATAAATGAGTAAAAATATTATGAAGTATACATTACTGTTTATCATCTTCTGCATGCTTCTATCGATGTTTGCAGGGTTGATGAGTATTTTCTTATAGGAGGTATGCATGATTGGTGATGTAGTAAAAGTTACAATGGATCGTCCATTAGGAAGTGAACATCCGGTTTATGGATTCATTTATCCAGTTAATTATGGTTATGTAGAAGGTATTGTTGCGAATGATGGAGAATACCAAGATGTTTACGTACTAGGTGTTGATGAACCAGTGGATACATTTGTTGGTGAAGTTATCGCAATGATTCATCGCAAAGATGATCTTGAAGACAAATGGGTGGTAGCACCTGCGGGCAAAAAGTATACAAAAGAAGAAATAGAAAAAGAGACATGGTTTCAAGAACAATGGTTTATCAGTGAAATCATATTGGAAGACTAAATTAACCGAATAGAATCTCAAACGAACCACTTACTTAAAAAAAGTGGTTTTTATTTTGCAAATACATATACTGTATATAAGTAAAGGGGTGAAGAATATGAAGGTAGAGGTAGAAATTGATCCAAGTTGTCAAGAATTGCGATTGATGATTATTACACAAACAATGAATGATGAGGTTCAACAACTATTAACAAGAATTCAAAAACCTGAAGTAGAACTTTTATCAGGATTTCATGATAGTGGTGTTCGGTTAATCCAACAAGATGAGATCATTCGGATTTATACCGAAGATAACAAAGTGGTTACTAGTACAAAAAAAGGTGAGTATACTTTGCGACTTCGGTTATATGAATGTGAAAGTAAACTGGATCCAAAACGATTTGTTAGAATATCAAATTCAGAAATTATTAATCTAAAAGAAGTATCTAATTTTGATTTGCAATATTCAGGTACAATTCATGTCAAAATGAAGAATGGTGAATCTACGTTTGTATCAAGAAGATATGTTTCTAAAATAAAGAAAGTGTTAGGTATATAAAATGAAAAAGAGATTCTTACTACAAGCAGTACTTGGGGTATTTATTGGTGTATCTATTAGTTTTATAGTTCCACTATTTATTTCTTTGGTAGTGAATGATGGAAGTTATTATCCTGTTGCATTGGAAATGGAAGTAGCATACGGTAATCAATTAAATGCAGTTGTGATACAAGTAATTGTTTCGATGATTTATGGAGCTGCGTGGGGAGTTGCGCCACTTGTGTTTAAAATAGAGAAGTGGAGTTTACTTCGCCAAACGATGACACATCTTGCGTGTACATCACTTTGTACCTTTCCAGCTGCCTATATTTGTTACTGGATGGATCATAAGGTATCATCAATAATTATATATTTTGCAATTTTCTTACTTATTTATATGGTAATTTGGTTTGCACAGTATATGAATATTAGGATGCAAGTTAAGGCATTGAATCAAAAGATAAACACGATTTAGTAAAATAATAATTTCATATATGATACGAAATAGTTAACATCAATAGCTATGGTATACTTAGGATAAGTGAGGTATCTATATGGATGGAAAACAATTAAAAAGGCGTGCAAAAGAATTAATGAAACCCTATTTGGGAATTATGTTTGTATGTGCCCTTATAATTTGGGCACTGAATTATTTACGTATTAAATATGATAATATCTTCATGGTTATTCTTATGTTGTTTATCCTTAGTCCATTTGAAATTGGATTTCAATGGTTAACGGTGGATATTGTAGATGGAATAAAAGTAAAATTTACAGATGTATTTGAAGGGTTCAATCAATACGGTAGAGTAATTGGATTTGCATTCATCAATTCACTTCTAATATTTGGGTGGTTGTTGTTACTGGTTATTCCAGGTATTGTTAAAACGTATTCATACATACTGGCTCCCTACATTTTGAAAGATAATCCTGAAATGTCTGCAATTGATGCGATATCCGAAAGTAGAGTACTTATGGATGGACATAAATTTGATTTGTTTTTTATTCACTTATCGTTTATCTTGTGGATTATAGGTTCAGCATTGACCTTTGGTATTCTTGGTTTATATGGTGGACCCTATATGTACATGACCACCGCAAGTTTTTATCGCATGATTAAAGCAAAAGATGATTGTGTTCATATCGATTTATAATTGACAAATAGATTAGGTAGCGTGGTATAATCTTTATATCGTAACAAGGTGGTGAAGACGATGAGTATTTGTACACAACAACATTTGAATGAAAATAATGTAAATCATTTTGATGCTTTTTGTCGTACAATTTCATTTACAAACCTTCTATTAAACAAGGGACGAGTGCGTCTATCATAGAAGGAATTGATGAAACCATAGTCGTTTAAATTAAAGCTAGGTTTTATTAACTTAGCTTTTTATTATGCAATTCCTTCAAAACTAATGGAGGATAAGAAAATGAAAATACAAATTAATAATTTAATGAAGTCATATACTGGTGAAATTGTTTTGGATGAATTATCACTAGAGATAGTAAAGGGAAGTAAGTGTGCAATCGTAGGAGAGAATGGTTGTGGAAAATCAACCTTACTTAAAATCATTGCGGGTATTGAAAATTATCAATCGGGTGATGTATTTATTCCAAAGGAAATGAGTATTGGTTATATGGTACAAGTATTCCCAAGTTACAAGGAAACAAGTCGATCGTTTATCTTGTCGAGTTTTCATCATTACCAAAATTATTATAATAAAATCAAAGAATTAGAATATAAAATGGCAAATGAAGAAATTGATGAGCATATACTCGATGAGTATGCAAAAGTATATGCTAAGTTTGAACATGCAGGTGGGTATGACTTAGAAAACTCACTGGAAGCATATGCAAAGGGATTGGGCATTGATGATGTGTTGGAACAATCGTTTGATACTTTAAGTGGCGGACAAAAAACAAGAATAATTTTAGTGCAATTATTACTGGAAAATCATGAAGTGCTTTGTTTGGATGAGCCAACTAACCATTTGGATATGGATGGAATTGAATGGTTAGAGAATTATTGCAAGACGACAAATAAAACACTGATACTTGTATCACATGATCGACAATTTTTAATGAATGTTGTGTCTGTATTTTATGAAATTGAGGATGGCATGGTAGTCACCTATCATGGTAATTATGATCAATATCGAGTACAACGACATGAGCGTTTCTTAAAACTTGTATTGAACTATGAAGAGCAACAAAAAGAAATACAAAAAATTAAACTTGCGATTCGCAGATATCGACAATGGGGTCACGAAGGAGATAACGAGGATTTCTTTAAACGTGCTAAAGCATTAGAAAAAAGATTAGATCGAATTGAAAAGTTACCAAAACCAATTGAGATTAGAAATAAATTAACTTTTGATTTGAAGAGTACACAAGTAGGTAGCAAGGATGTAGTGATTGCGAAAGATTTTGTGATTGGTTATGATACACCATTATGTGAGGAAATGAATTTTACAATACAACGAAAAGAAAGAGTAGCAATTGTTGCACCAAATGGAACAGGGAAGACAACATTATTTAAAACGCTATTGGGTTTAGTCTTACCATATTCAGGAGAAATCACATTTGGTCAAACAGTGGATGTAGGATACTTACCACAAATTATACAATTTGAAAATGGATCTGAGCGAATACTGGATTACTTTATTCGCGTCTGTAATTTGGAAGAAGAAAAAGCAAGAAGATATCTTGCTTGGTTTGGATTCTATCAAGTTGATATGTATCGCTACATTTCAAGTTTTAGTGGTGGTGAACAAGTGAGAATGAAATTACTTGAAATTATGCTAAAGGGATGTAACTGTATTTTGTTGGATGAACCTACCAATCATCTTGACTTGTTGAGTTGCGAAATCATTGAAAATGTATTAACGAAGTTTGAAGGAACAATTATCGTTATTAGCCATGACCGTTTATTTCTACAAAACTTGCGTGTTCGTACAATAGAATTATGCACTAAAGAGCTGTAATATTTACAGCTTCTTTTTGTGTAGTACGATGATAATTAACATGAGGATAACCAAGAACTAATGTGGCTACAACACGTTCTCCAGATTTTAGTTTAAGATGATGACGTAACTTTCGTGATAGTTTGGTTGCGATTGTAAAGAAACCACTGTAAAGAACTCCTAAGCCAAGTGATTCAGCCATAAGTGCCATTCTTGTGGTTGAAATCATTCCGTTTGTATTGTTTCTAGAAACAATAAGGATAACTAAGGGAGCTTTTTTGAAAAAGAAATGATTATCAATTTGTATTCTTTTAGCAGGAGCATAGAACATTTTAACAAACGGCAAGCATTTCTTGAACAAATGTATTGCGATGTTTTCGATTTCATTTATTTTGTTTTGAATAATAATATATGAAACATCTTGAGCATTTGTTGCGGATGGTGAATAACGACCAGCTTCAATGAGTTGATGAATAATCTCTTGTGAAATATGTGTATCTTTGAAATTACGAGTACTACGACCAGATTGATAAACTTGCATAAGCAAGTTTGGGTCAAGGCGTGGTTGATTAGTTAGTTCGATGGGCTCATCATCGAACCCGGTGATTGATACAGCTTGCTTTGGACATATAGCGACACAATGACCGCAGTGAATACAATTTTGTTGAATAATCGAAGCTTTTTGATTGATTAAGATAATATTATTTGATGGACAATCAATGATGCATAGATTACAACCAATACAAGTTGAGTTGATTTGAATTAAGTGTTCCATGGTATACCTCCTAGTTTGTAAATTCTCTTAACTACTTAAAAGTGTAGCATGAGAAAAAGAAATTGATATTTTTTTATAAAATCTCTTGTTTTTTTATAACGGTTAGGGTAGACTAACTATGGGTTAAATAAAATTGTTGGAGGTAAGCATATGACATTATTTGATTGCGCTATTAATCAGCAAGTAAAAGTAATAGGAATTGAAGGCGATACTCCGGTTCGTAAACGTTTAATTGATATGGGTATCACAACTAATACAATTATTCATATAAAAAAGATTGCGCCGATGGGGGATCCAATTGAAATTCATCTAAGAGGATATGAGTTGTCTCTTCGTAAGGATGAAGCGAAGAAAATAAAGGTGGAAAGAATTGCATGAAACATACAGTAGCATTAGTAGGAAATCCCAATAGTGGTAAAACAACTCTTTTCAATCAACTTACAGGGTCTAAACAACATGTGGGAAATTGGCCAGGGGTTACAATTGAGAAAAAAGTTGGTGTTTTTAATTATGAGGAACATGAAATTACATTAGTAGATTTACCTGGTATTTATAGTATGTCTCCTTATAGTATTGAAGAAGTTGTCTCTCGTGATTTTATAATGGAGGAACATCCAGACTTAATTATTAATATTGTGGATGGAACAAATCTTGAAAGAAATTTATATTTGAGTATGCAATTAAAAGAATTGGGATTGCCCATGGTTATTGCAGTAAATATGATGGATGAGTTGCATCAAAAAGATATTGAATTAAATATCCAACAATTATCAAAAGAGTTAAATACACCAGTTGTACCAATTAGCGCAAGAAATGGTGAAGGAATGAATGAGTTAATTCATAGTTTAATTCACAATACAAATAGTTCTACATATACTTATGATGTGCAAACAGAAAATATATTGAATCGTATACAAGTATTGGTTGAAGAGACAAGACATGATCATACTCATGATAAATTCTATTCAATTAAGTTACTTGAAAATGATGAATTAATTCGTAAAGAATTAAATTTTAGTGATAAACAATTGGAAGAACTTAAAAGTATACAAAAAGATTTTTGCGTATTAAAAAATCAAAAAGACATTGATATGGCTGTAGCGGATACACGCTATATGGAAATAGAAGGAATTATATCTCGTAGTTTATGTAAGCCATGTGTTGCGCAAATGAAGAGTGGATCTGATCGCATTGATTCATTGTTGACACATAAGTATTTAGGGATACCCATGTTCTTTGTGATTTTATTTATTATTTTTATGATTACATTTGGTCCACTAGGTTCGACATTACAAGGTTTCTTGGAGTCGTGTATAGAATTATTTAGTGAATGGTCAATGAATGGTTTAGCTGGACTTGGCGCAAGTGATTGGGCTATTAATCTAGTTACTACTGTTATCGGTGGTGTTGGAAGTGTTGTATCTTTCATGCCACAAATTATGTTGTTGTTCTTGTTCCTGTCAATATTAGAAGACAGTGGATATATGTCGCGTGCTGCATTTTTGATGGATCGTATGCTACGTAAAATTGGTTTAAATGGTAAAGCCTTTATTCCAATGCTTATGGGATTTGGTTGTACGGTTCCAGCAATCATGGCGACTCGTGTGTTAGAAAATGAAAAAGATCGAAAGATGACAATGCTTCTAACACCATTTATGTCTTGCGGTGCACGTTTGCCTGTGTATGCGTTATTTGCAGGAGTGTTCTTTCCTACCAACGCGGGTGTCGCAATTTTCGCAATGTATGTATTGGGGATTGTAGTCGCAATCGTTTGTGGACTCCTTCTTAGAAAAACTGTATTTAAAGGTGATGGCTCTACATTTATATTGGAACTGCCTCCTTATCGTTTACCATCCTTTAAAAATACAATGATGCATATGTGGGAAAAAGCAAAAGGCTTCTTAACAAAAGCAGGAACAATTATTTTTTCGATGACAGTACTCTTATGGTTCTTAACTAATTTTAGTTTTACATTCCAAATGGTTGAAGATCCAGCGATGAGTATTTTAGGTAATATCGGTCAAGCAATTGCGTGGATATTTGCACCACTTGGATTTGGTAACTGGCAATCTGTTATCTCACTTATGAGCGGATTTATCGCAAAAGAAAGTGTTGTATCAAGTATGTCAGTTGTCTATGGAGTTGGAACTAATGCGGAGTTAGAACTTGTGTTAGCACAAGTGTTCACTCATGCGAGTGCAATTTCATTCATGGTATTCACACTACTATATAGTCCATGTATGGCTGCAGTCGCAACAATTAAGAGTGAGAGTGGTAGTTGGAAATTTACGTTAGAAAGTATTCTGTTTCAAACAGGAGTTGCATACATAGTTTCATTCATTGCGTTTAGTTTATTTAATGTATTCATGTAGGAGCTGATATTCAGCTCCTTTTCTTTTAATGTATAAGTATTGCATTGTGTTAGGTGTTTAGGATATACTAAGGTTGTAAAATAAAATAAGTAAAATCATTGAAAGATGATGGCACAAAGCTAAAGGGCCTGTAAAATGGCAGCCAGTTGCACTAATGGAAACTTTTAAAGTGTGCTGGATTCTGGCGCACTTTATTTTATTTCCAAAAGGCTTATCGAAGTAACTAGTGATAGTGAATTAATTATATGTGGTGAATCTCTCATATGATTCACAAATGAGATGAGACCGAAAGGTCAATATCGAATTTTACAAATACCTGGTGTCTGTCCAACTACCTAGTATGATCTAAATACCCAGAATTAAACCAATACCTGTAATGTCCACTCCCGTGCCATAGCCTGTCCTCGTGTTAAATGTTTTAGCGAGAAGCATTTAGCAAAACTTCATGTATAAAGAAACGTCATCTTCTTTGTATTATCATTCCTCATTATAAAACAGGCGTGGCAACCAAAAATCAAAAGGCAATCTGACAAATTGCCTTTTTTGTGGTGAATTAGTTTACTAAAATTAATGAGTATTAAACAATACTTGCTTGATAAGTTGACTTTAGTTGCTATAATTAAGCTATAAACCTATGAGTAAACCTATCGAAAGGTAGGGGCACAAAGCTAAAGGGCCTGTAAAATGGTAGCCAGTTGCACAAGTAATATCAGTGTACTGGCAATTCAAGTATGCATTTTTTTTAAGGGAGAAGAAGAAAATGAAAAAAACTGGTATTTACTTTTTATGTATTTTCATGTTAGTTGCATCTTTGACAGGATGTTCAAGTTCTAAACCAAAAGATGAAGTAACTACAGATTCGGGTCAAAAGGAATCGGTCATGATTTTTGATGAGTCAAAGACTTATGAAAATGAAAAGTATGACTCAGGTAAAATTACAGGGCAGAATGTAACTATCAAAAATATGACATTTGAGCAAGACTTAATTATCGACAAAGAAGTTGGTGATGGTAATGTCTATTTAGATGGCGTTAATATAAAAGGAAAATTAATAATTAATGGTGGTGGAAAAAATTCCATCCACGTAGATAATTGTAGTTTAAATGCGGTTGAAAGTGACCGTAAAGAAGGAGCGGTTCATATAGTTATCTCTGAAAATTCATCAGTAGATAATTTTTCGATAGCTAGTGAAACGATACTCGATATTAGTGGTGCAGTTAAGACGTTGAATGTAAGTCAGTCAGCAACTGGAAGTACAGTTGATGTTAAAGAAAATGCAAAAGTAACAGGAATAGTAGTTAACGCAGCCATTGATATGTCGGTAAAATCGCCAATTAGTCAACTGGATGTAAATGCAGGAAGTAATATCGCAGTTGAATCAACAATAACTAACCTTAATATAACTAATGGTGCGCAAAACACATCGATAACATTAGGTAAAGACGCTGTTGTTAGTAGCTTAGCAACAGAAACATTAGTTGATATTTCAGGACAAGGAAAACTAGAACAAGTATTTACAAATAATAAAGATAATATTACAGGTACAGTAAAAGCTGAATCGACAACAGTAAGTGATAATCCAATTTCAAATGCAGCAACTCAACCTTCTCCATCACCAACTGTTGAAGTAAAACCAACACCACAACCAACAGCATCACCTAAACCAACGGTAGCGCCGACACAAACACCAGTGCCTACAGTTGAACCGACTGCAGCACCACAACCAACTGCAACACCAATTCCGACTTACACAGTATCGTTTGTATTAGGCGGATATACAGTAGACCCTCAAACAGTTAAGATGGGTGAAAAAATTACTAAACCGGATGTTACATTAGGAAGTGATGTATATTCTGGTAGTAAGGTTTTATGGGTAGATGAAGATGGAAATGTGTTTGATTTTAACACACCAATTAATTCATTAAAAACGCTCACTGGAAAAATTGTTGTCGATGTAAATGATGCGGCTACATTAGAAACTTTATTAAGTGAAGATAAAGTACATGCAATTACATTAACTTCAGATATTCAATATTTGGGAAAAGGAATTGATATCAATAAAAACTTTTCAATTTATGGAAATGGATATCAAATTACATGTGATAATCAAGTTGTGATATCAGTAAATGAATCAATTTCATTAGAAATACAATCACTTAAAATAAATGCAACTGCAGACATATCACGAGGTATTTTTGTTAAAAAGGATAAAGATATATCTATAACAATTGTTGATTCAGAAATTAAGTCAAGTGATCGAGGTATTACTTTTGATGGAACAGCAGTCAAAGGAGATACTCAAACAGTAAACTTGTTAATTAGAAATAGTAAAATCTTAAATAGTAAGGTTACTGACTATGATTCACAAGTCAACTATACAACTGAAATAGCAAGTACAGCAGGGAATAGAGGTATATCATTATTTGATAGTATAGGAAATGTAAAAATCGAGAATAGTGAGATTCTCGGATTTAAATATGCAGTAAATGTTGCGGGTGCTGCGGGAGCATCCACATTGCGAACAGACTTAAGTATTGATGTTGTAAACTCGACAATTAAAGGATGGACTGCATTCAATATTTGGGGAGTACAAGGAAAATACAATATTAAAAATAGTACGCTTGTTGGTATACAAAACATGGTGGGAAGAACGAACGACTTTTCTACAGTAGTATTCAATAATGATATCTATGATATTTTTGGTGGGAATCAAGCTAAATCAAATGTAATGTTGATTGAGAATAGCACAATCACAAATAAACAATCGGAAGCATCTATAGCGGATGGCAGAAAACAACAATTAATTCGTGTTGACGGAGGCCTTGATAAAATTCAGTTTAAGGGAGATGTAAAACTGATTGATACAACAGGGCAAATTTCAAGTGCATTCTATATTGATAATATGGCCCCTCGATTAACACAAGATTTTATTAGGAATAATATTGATACAAGTAACGCAACAATTACTTGTACTTCAAACGGAAATTCAATGGATTTGATTAAAAATCCATATGAAGTTGTAGAAATAAATAATACAGAAGAATTAATTTCAGCAATTAAAAATCAAAGTGATAGCCAAATATGGAATATTAAAAATGGAAAATATGAACTTCCAAGAAATGAAACAATTATGTATGCCAATCAAACTGGTTGGTTTATGCCAATTATTTCAAATGATATTATGATATTTGGGGAAGGTAATCCAATTATTACAACAAATGAAGATGCAGAAAATGGAAATCATTCTTCTCAGAATTTCATAACCGTAGTAGGTAATAATGTACTTATTGATGGTGTTGAAATCATTGCGCAACGAGATCCTAAGACACAAGTTGCAACAAACAAAGCGATAGAAGTTATTGGAGATAATTTTGAATTAAGTAATTCAAAAATTAAACCGCACAGTGATACTTCAACATATGCTGGATCAATCTATTTGAGTAATCCAGGTAAAGTAACAACCCTTAATAATGTTGAATTATTATATGGAAGAATATCGACTTCTGGTGCAAATGATAAGAGTAAATTAATATTGAATGATGTTCTTATTGATTATGCATTTTCAAGTTTGGAGAAATCGCCATATTTTGGATTTAGTAATACAGCGAAAGCGATAATTGAAGCAAATAATTGTGTATTAACTATTGCGAATCTAGTAGGTAAAGATTTAGTTGATCAACAAGCTATGTTACCTGCAGGAATGACAATAGATAAGAAAGAATCTACAATGGGAGTTAAGAACTTAGAAGTAACTTATACTCAAGTGAGTGAAAATATTGTTGTTAAGTATGATTTACCAGTTGGTTTTACATTTGATGCTCCAAATGTAAAAAATGAGTCGGAACTAACAGTCGCATATACAAAAATATTTTATGGAAATGATGAAGAAAAAAGTGCTGCTGCAAGTATTATAGGTAATGACATTATTATGTATTATTACTATAAGGATTCAAATGGTGATGTTAAGCCGTTATTGACTAAAAATAATAATCCCTTGGTTAAAAATAAACTTTGGAGTGGACATTTAAATTATTATAATGAAGATGGCAAAACTACTACAAAATTAGCAACAGGATTAGTTATAGAAGATAATGACACTTACGTTGGAATAAATGTTCCATCTCAAAAGAGATGGACAACATCTACAAATCCAAGTGTAGATCCGGCAACCGTTTCTACAGGATGGCTAAATGCTGCCAAAGGTAATGAATTATTTGTAACAATTGCGGTAATATATGATGGAAGAGTTTATATTTCGGATGCTTCGATTAATATTCCGCAAGATTCTAATTCCGCTCCGGCTATTCAAGAGATGACTATAGAAATAGAATTAGAAGAGACTTTAGAGTCAAAAGTAGATGAAGAAACAAAGGATCTTCCTATTGATGAACCTAAAGAAGAACCTGCGTTGCAACCTGAAGAAGAAACAGACACTACAACTGACGGTGATC